>JBDTYM010000065.1:0-22615 GCA_040005635.1 Dokdonella sp.
GATGCATCGGGCAGGTTCAGCGCGGTGCCGAAATGGTGGAAGCGCGTCGCCAGCATCACAGCGAGCAATGCGGAGAAGACGCCTGTCGAAATGCGACGGGATAGCGGTGTCATCGAACGATCCTGTGCAAATTACTTCGCCGGCTGATAGCGAGCTGTCAGCATGTAGTTGCGGCCGAGCTGGTTGTAGAACGCCGCCGTTTCGTAGCGTTTATCGAACACGTTGTTGGCGGCCAGCTGCAATTTCCACGCGTCGGTCAACGCGTAGGCGACGCGCAGGTCGGTCAGCGTGTAGCCGCCGAGCGGCATCGAGTTGTCGAGGTCGTCGTAGCGGCGATCGGCCGCATAGACACTGCCACCGATGCTGAATGCATCGAAGCTGCGATCGACATCAAGGCGTCCGCTGAGGCGCGCACGACGCGGCAGGATCTTGCCTTCATCGGTGCCTTCGTTGCGTGGACTCAACCAGGTCGCGCTGCCGTGCAGGACCCAGCCGGCGAACGTGGTGTTCGCGGAGGCTTCCAGGCCGCGGATGCGCGCGCGATCGACGTTGCCCGGCAGCCCGACCGTAGCGTCGTAGGCGATCAGGTCATCGATCGTGTTCTGGAATGCGGCGAGCGACCAGCCTCCCCAGCCCTCCTTGCCGCGCAGGCCGAGTTCGACGTTGCGTGAATTCTCGGGTTTCAGGTCGGGGTTGCCATAACCCGGGTAGTAGAGATCGTTGAAGGTCGGTGCCTTGAACGCAGTGCCTGCGCTCGCGGTCAGGCGCAGGGTATCGGTGAAGTCCCAACCCCACAGGGCGCTGCCGGTCGTCTTGCCGCCGAACTGGCTGTTCTCGTCGTGACGCACGCTCGCCTGCAGCGACTGCGCACCGAATGTCTGCTGCCATTGCGCGAACACGCCATTGTTGATGCGGTGATCGACGGCGAAGTCCGTACTGCTGTCGACGCGATCGCGCTGCCAGTCGTAGCCGATGCTGAGCAGGCCGGTGCCGAGCGTGATGTCACCCTGCAGCGTGCCAAGCTCGCGGTGCGTGTTGAAGGTGTCGACATAGACGCCGTCGAGATAGTCCTTCGCGAGATCGGCGGTCTGACCGAGACCGAGCGAGAGCGAGACGGCCGAGGTCGGCTTGTAATGCAAGCGTCCGCCGATGACCTGTGACGCATTGTCGGACTCGTTGCTGAAACTGCCGTCGTAGTGGTTGTTGCTTTCGGCACGGAACGCGCGCAGGTCGGCATCCCAGGCTTCGTCGAAGCGGTATCCGCCCTGCAGCGACAACGCGCTGTTGCGATAGCCGTCGCGATCGGGTTCATCGGCGAAGCAGCCGGCGAACGCTTCGGCGGCGCCGACGCGGCAGGCATTGATGCCGTCGGTCTGGTCGTGCGAAGCCTCGACCGAGTACCAGCCCTGCGTGCCCGCACCGGCGACGCCGGCGGAGGCATGCTGGGTGCTGTTGCTGCCGATGCCGTAGCTGATGTTCGGCACGAAACTGCCCTGCGGATGCCGCGTGAAGATCTGGATCACACCGCCGAGCGCTTCCGAGCCATAGAGACTGGAGAACGGACCGCGCACGATCTCGATGCGCTCGATCTGTTCGACCGGAATGTCCTTGATCGACGCGGTGCCGCTGGTCGCCGAGCCGAGCTTGAAACCGTCGACGAGGATCAGCACATGATTGGACTGGGTGCCGCGCAGGAACAGTGTGGTTTCCTTGCCCGGCCCACCGGTATTGGCGATCGTCATGCCCGGCGTTCCCTGCAGCAGGTCGGCGAGTGTCAGCGGCTGCAGTCGATCGATCTCGGCGCGATCGATCACGGTGATCGCGGCGAGCGTCTGGTCCTCGGTCTGCGCGGTGCGCGTGGCGGTCACGACGATCTGGTCGAGATCGGTCGGCGCCTCGTCGGCGAACGCATGCCCGAGAAAGGCGGGGTTGAATACGGACAGCAAAGCGACCGCCAATGCGGATTGGCGGAGATGCGGATGGCGCAATTGCACGTGGAGCTCCTTGGCCGCGCCTACCCGCGCGGTGTCGATGGCGTCGGGACACGCGGCAGGAGACGGGATACCGGCGCGCGGAGGCACAGGCTCCCATGACATTGCCCACCGCATGTCGGGTCGTACCTCGAGGCCGGTCTCCGGGCTCGCGAGCGAAGGTGCGTACCTTCCCGATCCGCGCCTTCCCATGCGTGAGCACAGTGGCTGTGTGCGGAACGTCTGCTCGCCTACCGTTGCGGGGGCAGCTCCGGAATAACCTGCGCGTGCTTGCACGACGCGGCGCACCGGATTCCCGTTTCAACCGCCGGCCACGCCGGCAGTCACCTCAGGTGTGCGGAGTCTAGCGTGCGCGTGGCGGCCGCGATACTGGCAGGTCGTGCAGCGATCCGTTCGATGGGCACTACGGTCGACCCTGGATTGCCAACGAACCCATCACCGCTGTCATTCCCGTGCAAGCAGGACTCCATTGGCACTATTCAACCACCCCCGCCGCTGCCGCGTTTGTTTTGGACGTCCCGTTTTCGGAAGCAGCCGCGCGCGTGCGACCGCCCGCACTTCACAACCTGTCGAAATGCGTGATCGCGTTGAATACCAGCGCATAGGCTCCGATCGTCTCGCCGCGCCAGATCGGGTTGTTGGCGAACAGCAGCACGTGACCCTTGCCATAGCGTGCATCGACGACGGCAGCGCGCTCGGCGATGTTCTTCGCATTGTCGAGCAGGCCGGAAATCAGCAGCGACTTCGCATCGGCGTAGCGCAGGATCGCCTTCGGCCGCTGGTCGATCGGAATCACGTACGGGTTGTGACGCTGCTGTTCCGCATTCAATGGCAGCGCCTGCCACGGCTTCGCTTCCGGCAACGGCGGCGGCTCGGCGTACGCGCGGCCTTGCGGCACATCGGCGTCATCGGGACCGCCGCGGCCGGTTTCACGTTCGAAGTCCTTCTTGTTCGGCAGCTTGCCATCGCCGCCGAGCAGGTTCGACAGCATGAAGGACATGCCGTCAGCGCTGTACAGCGGCAGGCGGTCGTCACCATAGCCGGCCGCGATCGGCGTGCTGCTGCGATCGACGAACTGCGCTTCGAGAATGCTGCCGACGACACGCAGGTCCTTCGGTGGCGTCACGAACACGCCCGGGGCGATGCCCTGCTCTATCGCAAAACGCGCACTGTCCTCCGCGGCAATCAGCAGGCCGCCGTCGCGCACGAACAGCTTCAGGCGCTCGACACCGTCGGCGCCAAGTCCGGGACGGATATCGTCGGTCGAGTCGATCGTGCCGAGGTTCGGCGTCAGCTTGGTCGTCTTCCACGGCAGCGGATTGCCCCACATCGGCAGGCCGTCGACGATGCGCTGCGAACTTGCGCCGCCGACCGGGCCGAACAGGATCACGTCGTACTTCGCATGCAGGTTGCGAATGCGCGCGACGTCCTGAGTGCTGATGTAGTCGTACTTCACGCCGAGCTGGTCCAGCGCCATGCGCCACCAGCCCTCGGTCTGCGTGTGCAGCCAGGTATGCATCAGCGCAACGCGCGGCAGTTTCGCCGCCGCAGCGTCGATGCTGGCGAGGCCCTGCGCCACGCCGATCGGCTGCGTCAGCGTCTGCATCGGCGCCTTCAGCACGGCAAGGTCGACCACACGCACGACCTGCACGTCGAACGAGTCGCCCATCGACCAGCCGGTATCGTCGTACGGTTCCTTCTGCGGATCCTTCGGCGCCCAGTACTGGCGATCGAGCAAGGCATCGGCAATGCGCGAATACGGCTGATCCATGCGCACGACATAGCTGCCCGCAGGAAACGTACGCGCTTCGGTCTTAGGCGGCTCGGGCTTCTTCGCCTCCTTGTCCGATTTGTCGTCGCCGTCGTCCTTTTCGTGCGGCTTCTTTTGCGCCGGTACCATCACCGTCATCGGCGCGCTCGTACGGCTGATCTCGGCGTGCTGTAGCTGCAGCAGACGCAACAGGCGCGCCTGTGAGCCGGTGCGCTTTTCATCGGCCGGCATCACGTAGGCGGCCGGGCCGCCCGCGCCAGGCTTCTCGATCGAGCGCTTGCTTTTGAGGTAATAGTTTTGCAGAAACTGAGGCGCGTTGTCGGCGAAATAATTGAGCGCGGTCAGCAAGCCGCTCTGCTCGTAGTTGTTGTTGTTGCGTTGCGACCAGACGACTTCGGGCAACGGCGGATTCGGTCGAAACCAGGTGCGCTGGTATTCGGACGGTTCCAGCGTTCGCTTCTCGGTGTCGGCGCCGCCGTTACCGAAGGTTTCGTAGAGGCGACTGATGCCGTTGTGCATCGCCGCCATGAACATCAGATAGCCCGGACTCCAGGTGTCGAACTCGCCGTGCGTGAACACGCCGGGCATGCCGAACTTCGTCAGCTGCTGCACATTGTCCCAACCAAGCTGCTGCCATTCGTTGGTCAGGATCGGATCGACCCAGGCGTTGTACGGACCGTCGCCGACGGTGTTGTCGTACAGGAACGGCACCGACTCATGTAAATCATGCAGCACCTGCGCATGCCAGCCGACATAGGTGTCGAGCACGTTGCGGCTGAGATTCAAGGTCAACGTCATCGCATCGCGGTTGTTGTCGTGCGCGACGTAGTGGCCCCAATAGAGCAGTGGTGGATACTGCTCGCCGGGATGTGCGAGGTGCCAGTTGTACAGATCGACCATGCGATCGCGGCCGTCGACTTCGACCACCGGCGTGATCAGCGTGACAACCTGCGAACGGATCTTGCGGATGTACGGCGCCTCATCGACGGCGAGCCGATAGGCCAGTTCCATCAGAGCGGTCGGCGCACCGGTTTCGGTCGAATGGATCGTGCCGGTGATGTAGTAGACCGGCGTCGATTGCGCGAGCAGCTGGTCGGCCTCGGCGTCGCCGTTCGCGAGTGTGCGCGGATCGCCGAGTTTGGCCAGGCGTGCCTTGTTCGCATCGAGATCGGCGAGCAGCTTCTCGTCGGCGATCGCGACCGCGATCATCTCGCGCCCTTCCTCGGAGGTGCCGATCGAAAACACCCGCACGCGCGGACTCGCCTTGGCGAGTTCGCGGAAATAGCGATGCACGTCGGCGGTATATGGCAGCCAATTCGGCGCGCCGGCGATATGCCCGAGCACCTTCTGCGGTGTCGGCACCAGGGCCGACGCCGGCAGATAGTCGGTCAGCGGCGAATTGAACGAAGGGTCGGTGGTGTATTCACGGATACCGGCCGTATACGCCTGGTCGATCGGCTGCGCCGGATCGCGCGCGTAGCCGCTTGCGGCATCCGGCGCTGCAGCGACGGCGCGAACGACCAGCAATCCGAATACCCATCCCAGTGAACCCCGGCTACGACGATGCATGCGCTTCCCGCCTGTTATGGTGGACGCGCGACTTTGCCAGAACCGCACAACGGGCGCAGCGGCCGAACGTAAGGGGCAACAGACTTTCGACGTGGCGCCGCCTGGCGGCGCCTAGTGACGCCGCTTGGCGGCGCCTACTTCGGGGAGCTTTCCACCGCTGCCAGCTCCGGCGTCGCCGACCAGCCGCCGCCGAGCGCGCGAATCAACGCCACGCTGGCGCGCAGCTGACGTGTGTCGAGGTCGAGCTGTTCGCTCTGGATCTGCAGCGCCGTGGTCTGCGCGGTGACGACATCTAGATAGTTCACGGCGCCTTCGCGATAGCGCGCGATCGACAGGTCGAGCGTCTGTTGCGCTGCCGTGACCGCGGAACGATCCGCCGTCGCCGCGCCGGCATAGTGATGCAGCAGTGCGAGGTTGTCCTCGACCTGCTGGAACGCAGCGACGACGACACCGCGATAGACGGCGCCTTGCTCGTCGAGCTGCGCCTGTGCCTGTGCCACTTCGGCCTTGCGTTTGCCGGCGTCGAACAGGGTCAGCAAGAGCGACGGCCCGATCGACCAGTAGCTGTTCGGTGCCTTGATCCAGTTGCTGCTGCTGCCGCTCTGGAAGCCGGCTGCTGCGCTCAGCGTGATCGCGGGAAAGAACGCCGCGCGCGTGACACCGATGTTTGCATTTGCCGCCTCGACACGACGCTGTGCCGCGGCAATGTCCGGCCGGCGTTGCAGCAGCGTCGACGGCATCCCTACCGGTGCCTGCACCAGGGTGAGCTGATCGGTGCGCGGCGCGAGTGCGAACGACGAGGCCGACTCGCCGATCAACGCAGCGATCGCATGCTCTGCCAACGCACGTTGAGCCAGCGTCTGTGCCACCTGCGAGCGCGCGCTGTCGATCTGCGTTTGCGCGCGCGCGACATCGAGCCCGGAAGCAATGCCGCCGGCGTGGCGCGCCTGGGTCAGCTCGAGTGCTCTCTGGAACGCGATGACCGTGTCGTTGAGCAGGGCCACCTCGCGATCGAGTCCGCGTAGCACGATGTAGTCGTCGGCGAGTTGCGCCTGCAAGCTCAGGCGCGCCGATTCGAGATCGCCCGCCGCCGCCGCAGCGCTTGCGTTGCCGGCCGCGACCTGATTGCGCACGCGACCCCACAGGTCGACTTCGTAGTCGAGTTGGGCGCCGAGGGTGTACGAGCCAAAGTTGTCCGGCGAGTTCGGACCGGGCACGCGTAGCGGCTTCTGCCGCGACTGCCGGTCGCGTTCGGAACTGGCCATGCCGGCCAGCGTCGGAAACAGGCCGGAGTGCAGTTGGTCGCTGATCGCCTGCGACTGCTGGTAGCGCGCGAGCGCCGCCGCGAGATCGGGGCTGTTGGCGACGAGCCGGGTCTGCAGATCGTTCAGTCCTGCGTCGCCGTACAGCGTCCACCATGCATCGCGCTTGATCCGGTCAGCCGGCTGCGCCTGCGTCCACGGCGCCTCTTCCTTGTAGCTCTGCGCGACCGCCACATCGGGCACTTTCAGCGTCGGCGCGAACGAGCAGCCCGCGAGAGCGAGCATGAGCGTCGCTGCGAGCGCGAGATCAGCCTTTCTTCGCATTGTCGCCCTTCCCTGCCTCGGCCGCCTTCGGCTTGTTCTGCGCGATGCGCACGAGATCGCCGTTGGCGACACCATCCGGCGGGCTCTCGATGACGCGATCAGCCGCCTCCAGGCCGGATGACAATTCGATCGTCTTGCCAAGGTCGCGGCTGATCTTGACGTCCTTCAGCACGACCTTGTTGTCGTTGCCGACGGTGGCCACGTGCAAACCGGACTTGTCGAACATCAGTGCGCTGGCCGGGATGCTGAGCACCGATGCATTGCGCGGCAGGTCCAGAGTCACATTCGCAAAACCGCCTGGCAGCAATTCGCCTTTTGCGTTGTCGACGCCGAGCTGCATCAGTGTGCTGCCGGAAGCGACATTGACTGACTGCGACGACGATTCGACGGTCGCGGTGTATTGCTTGTCGGTGTGTTCCGGCACCGTGATCGTCGCCTTGGTACCGGCCGGAATGCTCGGCACGTAGATCTGCGGCACGTTGACGTAGACACGCAGCTTCTTCGTGTCGGATACGACGAACAGTTCCTGGCCGACGCCACCACCGATGTTGATCAACGCGCCAATGTCGGTATCGCGCGCTGTGACGACGCCGTCGAACGGCGCGACGATGCGCGTGAAGCCCTTCTGTGCCTGCACGCGGTCGACATTTGCCTGCGCGGCCTTCACCAGCGCCTGCTTCGTGTTGTAGTCGCCGGTCTTCTCGTCGACTTCCTGCCTGGAGACCGAATCGGTGCCCTGCATCGCCTGCCAGCGCTTCGCGGTCGTCGCGGCGAGCGCCGAGTTCGCCTGCGCACTGGCGAGATCGGCTTTCGCCTGCAGCAACTGCTGGTCGAGGTCCGGCGTTTCGATCTCGGCGAGCAGCTGGCCTGCCTTGACCTGGGTGCCGATATCGGCCGTCCAGCTTTTCAGGTAGCCGCTGACGCGCGCGTACAGCGGTGCACGCGAATAGGCTTCAAGGCGTCCAGGCAAGTCGAGCGTGCCGCCCTTGCCATCACCGACGGGAACGATCAATGCGACCGTCGGAATTGCCTGGTCGGCGGTCCAGTCCTTCAGTTGCGCTTCGCCGGAAGCACGGGTGACGAGGCCGACGATGACGACACCGGCGACGAGGAGCACGCCGACGATGCCGGCGACACGCAGTTTCGAGCGCGACACCTTGGAAGCAGTGAGTTCAGGCGACATGGAGACCTCCAACAGCCGGACGCGGCGCGTGTTTGCGACCGAAGTTCCGGTGCACGATGCTGAAAACGACGGGAACGAAAATGAGTGTGGAAATGGTGGCGAAGATCAGGCCGCCGATGACGGCGCGACCCAGCGGAGCATTCTGCTCGCCGCCTTCGCCGAGACCGAGTGACATCGGCACCATGCCGATCATCATCGCCAGCGCGGTCATCACGACCGGGCGGCAGCGCACGAGGCCGGCTTCGATGGCGGCGGCAGTGGCGTCGCCGAGCGCATCGAGCCGCTCGCGCGCGAAGCTGATCACCAGCACGCTGTTCGCGGTCGCCACACCCATGCACATGATGGCCCCGGTCAGCGCCGGCACCGAGATCGGCGTGTAGGTCACGAACAGCATCCAGATGATGCCGGCGATGGCTGCCGGCAGCGCGGTAATGATCACGAATGGATCGCTCCACGACTGGAAGTTGACCACGATCAGCAGATAGATCAGCACGATTGCGCCGGCGAGGCCGAACAGCAATCCGAGGAACGCGTTTTTCATCGTCTCGACCTGGCCGAGCAGCACGACGGTGGAACCCTTCGGCACCTGCTTGGCGGTGTCCGCTATGACTCGCCGTACATCGGTCGCGATCGAGCCGAGATCGCGCCCCTGCGTGGCCGCATTGATCTGGATCAGCGGCTGGATGTCGTACTGGCTGACGATTGCGTTGCCGGTCGTGCGCGTGAAACTGGCGACGCCGCCGAGCACCTGCGAGGTGCCGCCAGCGCCGCCGATCGGTAGATTCGCCAATGCGTTGAGCGAATCCATGCGGTATTGAGGCGTCTGGATCACAATCGGATAGGACACGCCGTTCTGCGGGTTCAACCAGAACGTCGGCGCGACCTGGCTGCTGCCGGCGAGGTTCACGCCGAGGCTGCTGGTGACATCGCGGGTGGTGATGCCGAGCTCCTGCGCGCGGGTGCGGTCGAGGTCGACGTCGAAATACGGGCTGGTGCGCGCCTGCTGGATGCGCACGTCGGCGATGCCGGGAATCGCGCGGATCTTCGACAGCAGGCTATTGGCATAGTCGAAGTTCGCACTGAGGTTGGCGCCGCGGATCTGCAGGTCGATCGGCGCCGGCGCGCCGAAATTGAGGATCTGGCTGACGATGTCGGCCGGCGGGAACGTGAAGGTGAGGCCGGGGAAGCGTCGCGGCAGCAGCTCGCGCAGCTTCTTCACGTATTCCGCCGTCGGCCGATGTCCTTCCTTCAACGCAATCTGGATGTCGCCGTCCTGCGCGCCAATCAAACCGGTGTTGTTGTAGGTCAGGTTGATGCTGCTGATCGAGAGGCCGATGTTGTCGGCCATGATGTCGAGATCCTGCGCTGGGATGATCTCGCGGATTTCCTTTTGGATCAGCGCGAACTGGTTTGCCGTCTCCTCCACGCGCGTGCCGACCTGGGTGCGCACGTGCATCAGGATCTGGCCGCCGTCGACCGCCGGGAAGAAATTGCGGCCGAGGAAAGGCGCCAGCAGGAACGAGGCGGCAATGAACAGCAGGAAGCCGGTCACGAACATTTTGCGGTGCAGGAGTGCGAGCTTGAGCAGTTCGATATAACCGGCACGGAAATTCTCGAAGCGACGCTCGAAGCCGCGCTGAAAATTCACCAGCGGGTTGCGCGACGGTGCCTGTTGAATCGCGTTGCCGTGCTCGTCGACGTGCGGGCCATGCGCCTGCAGCAGGTACTTCGACATCGTCGGTACCAGCGTGCGCGACAGGATGAACGAGCAGATCATCGCGAAGATCACGGCCTCGGCCATCGGCACGAACAGGAAGCGCGCGATGCCCTGCAGGAAGAACATCGGCACGAACACGATGCAGATGCACAGCAGCGAGACGAAAGCCGGTACGACGATCTGTGCGGCGCCGTCCATGATCGCGGTCTCGACATCCTTGCCGTGTTCGAGATGCCAGTTGATGTTTTCGATCGTCACTGTCGCCTCGTCGACGAGGATGCCGACCGCAAGCGCGAGGCCGCCGAGCGTCATGATATTGAGCGTTTCGCCGAACGCGGCGAGGCAGACGATCGCGCCGAGTACCGACAACGGTATCGACACCGCGATGACCAGGGTCGAACGCCAGCTGCCGAGGAACAGCAGCACCATCACGCTGGTCAGCAGCGCGGCTATGACGCCCTCGAAGGCGACGCCCTTGATGGCCGCGCGCACGAACAGCGACTGGTCGTTGACCGGCTTGATCGTCAGCGCTTCCGGCAACGACGGTTTGATCTCGGCGAGCTTGGCCTTGATGCCGGCGACGATATCCAGCGTGGAAGTCGCGCCGTTCTTCAATACCGACATAAGCACCGAGCGCGCGCCGTCGACGTGCACAATGTTGGTCTGCGGTGAATTGCCGTCGCGTACATGGGCGACGTCGCGGATGTAGACGGTGGCCCCGTTAACTACCTTGACCGGTAGCGCGCCGAGCTCGTCGATCGCGGACGGCGCATTGTTGAGCTGCACGGTGTATTCGAAGCCGCCGATCTTCTGCGTGCCGACCGGCGTGATCAGGTTCTGCGCCGCCAGCGCATTGGCGACGTCCTGGCCGGACAGGCCGCGCGCCTGCAGCGCGGCCGAATCCAGATCGATCTGTACCTGGCGGCTCTTGCCGCCGAACGGGTACGGGATCGCCGCCCCTTCGACGGTGACCAGTCGCGTGCGCACGACGTTGAGGCCGAGGTCGGCCAGGTTCTGCTCGGACAGCCCCTGCCCCGACAGCGCGAGCTGCAGGATCGGCACCGTCGCCGCGTTGTAGTTGAGGATCAGCGGCGGCGTCGTGCCGACCGGCATCTGTTTGGTGACGGTCTGCGAGATTGCCGTGACCTGGGCATTCGCGGTCGCCACGTTGACGCCCGGGTGGAAGAAGATCTTGACGATGCCGAAGCCGTTGTACGAGGTCGCCTCGATGTGCTCGATGTTGTTGACCGTGGTCGTCAGCACGCGCTCGTACAGCGTGGTGATGCGTCCGGCCATTTCATCCGGCGGGAGGCCGGTGTACTGCCAGGCGACAGCGATGATCGGGATGCGGATCTCGGGAAAGATGTCCGTCGGCGTGCGCAGTGCGGCCAGCGGACCGATGAGCAGGATCAGCAACGCCAGCACGATGAACGTATAGGGGCGTTGCAGCGCGATGCGGACGATACCGATCATGCGGTTACCAGGACGAGGTTGATGCAACGCACCAAGGTAGGTGCACGCAGTCCCCAAGCCAAGCCCCGCGTGATTAAGAAAACTTCATGTGCTCAGGCGGCGCGGGCGACGATTTCAATGACGTCGAAGGCTTCGACGTCATGACGCGATCTCGCCGTTCGGCAGCGGATCGTTCCAGCAACAGACGCTGACGCGAGCACCGCCGCCCTCGTTCGCGCCGATCAGCAGGCGATAGCCATGCAGGCGCACGATCGCGGAGACGATGCTGAGGCCGAGGCCATACCCCTGCGCGGTCGTGTCGCGACCCCCGTCACTGCGGTAGAAGCGCTGCAGCACCGCCTCGCGCTCGCCGGCGGGAATGCCGGGGCCACTGTCGATGATGTCGACGCGCGGCCCCTTGGCATCGGCGACTGCGCGCACGCACACCTTGCCGCCTTGCGGGGTGAACTTGATGGCGTTCGCGACGAGGTTGCTGAATGCCTCGAACAGCAGGTTCGGGTCGGCATGCACGGTCGTGTGCAGCGCCACCTCGAGGCGGAACGCGATGCCGTTGTCTTCGGCCACCGGCGCATACAGCTCGTGCACCTGGCGCAGCGTTTCGCGCAGATCGACCGGGCCGAAACCGGCGCGGCGGCGCAAATCCTCGAGTTCGGATATGCGCAACAGGGCGCGGAAGCGTTCCAGCAGTGCGTCGACATCGCCGATGCACCGTTCCAGCGTTGCTTCAGGGTCCGCGCCGCCACCCTGCTTCAGGCGATGCAGCTGGGCGCGCAGCCGGGTCAGCGGCGTGCGCAAATCGTGCGCGATGCTGTCGCAGACGCCCTTGACCTCACCGATCAGGCGCTCGATCTCGCCGAGCATGCGATTGACGATCGCAGCGAGCATGTCGACTTCATCGCCGCGTCCGGAAATCGGCAGACGACGACCGAGATCGCCCCGCGCGATCGGCGCGATTGCCGCCTCGATCTCGCGCACGCGGCGCAGCGGTCGCCGGCTGAGGTAGAAACCACCGATCAGGCCCGGGATGACGGTCAGAGTGAGCCCCCAGAACAGCGCATGCCGCAGGATCACGCTGATCTGGTCGATGACCCGTGTGTCGCGCGCGAGCACCAATAGCTCGCCATTGGCCAGATGCAACGCGATGCCCCGTGCCGACTGCCGCGGCTCGCGGCCGCTGCGCTGCACCCCGTTCGGCAGCGCGTGGATACGGCCGTCGACGGGCAGATCGGCCGGCGGCTGCTCGATATTGCCTTCGATCGCACGTCCCGACGTATCGAACAGGCCGAGCGACATGACCCCACGCAAATCGAGCGCGCCGGTCGCCTCCAGCGCCGCAGGCAGGCGGCTGCGGTCGATCGAGGTCAGGTATTGCGCGCGCTGCTCGACGATCTCATCGACGACCTGCTCGAGATAACGGTTGGTTTCCCAGTACACCGCGCCGATCAGCAGCACGCTCCACAATACGAAGAATGCGCCGTAGATGAAGATCAGGCGGGTGGTCGCGGAACGCCAGTGGTCACTCAGCTTCAGCAAGCAGGTATCCCGATCCGCGCACGGTCTTGATCAGCGGCGGCATTCCGGGCGGATCCACCTTCTTGCGCAGGCGGCCGATATGCACATCGATGACATTCGTACCGGGGTCGAAATGATAGCCCCAGACGGCCTCGAAGATCATCGTACGGGTCAGAACCTGACCGGAGTTGCGCACGAGGAACTCGAGCAGGCGGAATTCGATCGGCAGCAGTTCCAGCACCTGGCCGCCGCGGCGGGCACTGCGTTCGATCAGGTCGAGCTGCAGATCGCCGACGCCGAGCACGGTGGCTCGCGCCGACGGATGCTGCCGTCGCAGCAGTACCTCGACGCGCGCGGCCATCTCGTCCGGCGCGAACGGCTTGGTCAGGTAGTCGTCGCCGCCGGCACGCAGACCGCGCACCCGTTCGTCGACGTCGCTGAGCGCGCTGATCATCAGCACCGGCGTCTTCACGCCGGCCCGGCGCAGCGCGGTGACCAATGCGAGACCATCGAGTTCGGGCAGCATGCGGTCGAGCGTGATCGCGTCGTAGTCGCCGTCGACCGCTCGCCGCAGTCCTTCGCGGCCATTGTCGACCCAGTCGACATCATTGCCGCGACTTTTCAGTTCGGCGACGATCTCGCCCGCGGTGACCGCATCGTCTTCGATGGTGAGTACTCTAGGCATGCCGTTAAGCTATGCATATTCGGCCGCGACGCAAGGCGTTCGGCGGCCTGGATCGATGTAACTTTGTTCATGTTGGGCGCCTGCGCGACACCGAGGCTGCTCGCAAGGCTTTGCATAATCGGGGAATTTCCTTATACTTTCCCGTTTCCCGTGTCCCAGAAACTGTCGCGAGGCGTTCCATGAAAGTGTTGTCGTCCCTCAAGTCCGCAAAAAAGCGCCATCGCGACTGCAAGGTCGTTCGCCGCCGCGGCAAGGTGTTCGTGATCTGCAAGAGCAATCCGCGCTTCAAGGCGCGTCAGCGCTGAGGCGGTTGCCGCCACCGGATTCACGCGAAAGGGCCGCTGTGCGGCCCTTTCCTTTTGTGGCGGCGCGCTTCGCTGCCGTTTGCAGGCTGCAACTCGTGTCATGGAAGCGGCCGACCGGTTCTGCTACAAAGGCGCTGGGCGGTACTGCATCTTCGATCATTCATCCTTTCGCAACAGGGGGTTGAGCCATGTTCATGAAGTACGTTCTCGTGGCGGTGTCGGCGCTTTCCGGCGCAGTGCTGCTACCCGCCGCGCACGCCGATAGCTTGGCTGCTCCCGCGAAAAAGTCGCATCGAGCGATGGAGAACGGCAATGTGCCGAGCCGCGGCATGAGCATGGCCCAGGTCGAGAAGCGCTTCGGTGCGCCGGTCGAGAAACTGCCGTCCGCCGGCGGCGACACGCCGCGTCATCCGGTCATCCATCGCTGGCGTTATCACGGCTACACGGTCTACTTCGAACGTAGCCACGTGATCCACAGCGTGCTCGACACGGCCAGCGTCGCGCCGAAATCCTGAGTCCGATGAGTACGGATTTTCGCCTGCCTGCCGAATGGGAAGCGCAGGCCGGGGTGATCATTGCCTGGCCGCATGCGGGTACCGATTGGGCCGAACGCCTGCCGGGCATCGAGAAAGCCTACGTCGCGCTGGCCGGCGCGATCGCTCGCTTCGAACCGGTACTGATCTGCGTCGCCGATGCCGGTGTGCGTGAGCGCGCGGCAGCGCTGCTGGCTGAAGCAGGCGTCGATGCCGCGCGCGTGCGTTTCGTCGAAGCCGCCTACGACGACACCTGGTTGCGCGATTCCGGGCCGCTGACCCTCAGCGACGGCGCCGGCTTCCGAGTGGTCGATTTCCGTTTCACCGGCTGGGGCGGCAAGTTCGAGGGCGGTCGCGACGACCGCCTCGTCGAAGCGCTGCTGGCGCGCGGCGTGTTCGGCGGCGCGCAACATCGGCGCATCGACTGGGCGCTCGAAGGTGGCGCGATCGAGTCCGATGGCCTCGGCACCCTGTTGACGACCTGGCGCTGCCTGCATCAACGGCATCCGCAGATGTCGCTCGACGACATGAATGCGCGGCTGCTCGATGCGTTCGGCGCGCGCCGGGTGCTCTGGCTCGAACACGGCTACCTAGAGGGTGACGACACCGACGCCCATATCGATACGCTGGCGCGTTTCGCCCCGGATGACGCGATCGTGTTCCAGACCTGCGACGATCCGCTCGATGCGCACTACGACGAACTCGCGCGCATGCACGAGGAAATCGCCCGCTTGCGCACCGTTGATGGACAACCCTATCGGCTGTATCCGCTGCCATGGCCGCGCGCGATCGTCGACGAAGGTCGCCGCCTTGCATCCTCGTACGCAAACTATCTGATCATCAACGACGCTGTGCTGGTACCGGCCTATGGCGATGCCGCCGATGCAGCCGCCGCCCAAGTCATCGCTGCCGCGCATCCGGGGCGACAGGTCGTCCAGGTCGATGCGCGTCCGCTGATCTGGCAGAACGGCAGCGTGCACTGCTTGACGATGCAGGTTCCCGCCGGGGCGCTGGCGGCTGAGCGCGTCTAGCCACAACCGCGCGTGTCGTGCGGTTCCGACGTCGTCTCGACGACGGCGAGCCGATAGGTGTCGCGCCCGCTCTGCTTCGCCTCGTACAGCATCGCATCGGCGTGCGCGATCAGCAGGCCTGCGCTCATCGGTCCCTCACCGCCCCACAGGCTGACGCCGATGCTCGCGCCGACCGACAGGGTGATCGCATTCGCCTGCAGTTCGAACGGCCTGCGCATCGCCGCGACGAGCTTCTCCGCGATGCGACGGATGTAGTCCACGTCGCGCGCGCCCTCGATGAACATCGTGAATTCGTCGCCGCCGATGCGCGCTACCACATCGGATGCGCGCACCTTGCCGCCGATGCGATCGGCGAACGCCTGGATCAGCGCATCGCCGACCGCGTGACCGTGCGTATCGTTGACCGGCTTGAAACGGTCGATATCCAGATAGAACACCGCCAGCAGCGATTTCTGGTCGCGCGCCCGCGTGATCGCGTTTTCCAGCCGTACGTGAAAACCGCCGCGATTCATCAGGCCGGTGAGGCCGTCAATCTGTGCCAGATGGATCAAGCGCTTCTGCTCACGCTTGGTGGCGGTGACATCCTGCAGCATCGCGTGCACGCCGATCACGCTGCTGGCAGCTTCGTCTTTCTCCGGAATCAGGGGCAGCGATAGGTCTCGCCTTCGCCCTCTTCCTGCTCGAACACAACGCGTTCGCCGTGCAGTGCCCGCGCCAGGAACGGGCGTCGCGACGCGTAAGGTTGCTCGCCGAGCACGTCGCGCAGCTGGCTGCCAGCCAATTCGCGTCCTGGATACGAGCTCTGATAGGCCTCGTTGGCGAATACGAAACGCTCGGCGGCGTCGAAGTAGGCGATCTTCAATGGCAGCGTATCGGCGATCGTGCGCAGGCGCCGTTCGCTGAGTGCGAACGCCTGTTCGGCCGCGCGCAATGCCGTGATGTCCTGCGCATAGCCCATCACGTAGGAATTGCCATCGGCATCGATGTAGACGCGATTGCGATACTGCCAGACCAGTTCATCGCCACTCCGGTTGCGCACGCGCATGAAGCCGGCGTCCTCGCCGTTCTGCACGATGCGCCGAAGATATTCGTCGAAGCCGCGGCGCTGCGCTGGCGCCTGCAGTTCGCGCATGTCGGTGCCGAGCAGCTCCGCGACGCTGGTGCCGAGCGCCTCCGCGGTGGCCTGGTTGACGGCGAACAGAATTCCTTCGAGATCGTGGATGCAGATATAGCCGGTGCTGTGCTCGAACAGATCACGGAAGCGGCGCTCGCTCGTCTCCAGGGCGCGCATCGCGCGTCGCTCGGTGGTTACATCGCGCGCCTGCACGAGCCGCGCATTCGGCCCCCAAAGCGGCAGCGCCTGCGCGAAGATCTCGACTTCGATCTCGCTGCCGTAGCGCGTTCGATGGACCCAAATGCCGGTCATGTCGAGCGTGGGCAGGCCGTCGTTGATGTGCCGCCTGAGGTGCTCGGCATCAGCCGGCGAACGCAGATCGGTGATGCGCATCGAGAGGAATTCGGACTCGCTGTAGCCATAGGCGCGGATTGCCACTGGTTGACGGCGAGGAAAGCCAGTGATTGCGCATCGTAGACCCACATCGGGTGCGGATTGAGGTCGAACAATGCGCGCAGTTCCGCCTCGCGCTGACGCATGTCGCGCTCGAGACGCGCACGCGACACGGCGTGGCGCAACGCGTGCGCAAGGACGTCCGCATGCAGGCCCTGCACGCGCAGTCGCTCGTAGGCGCTGTCGACGCCGGCGCGTTCCTGGAAGACGGCCTCGCTTTCATTTACCAGCGCGACGATTGCCAGATCCGCGTTGCACTCGCGCAGGAGGGCGACCGCGTCGAGCTCCGCCGTCCGCATGCCAGGCAATTGCAGCAGCACCACATCGCTGAGCGTACCGCGCAGGTGCGCCAGCGCCGACCAGAGATCGTCGCAATACATCGCGGATGCGACAACATCGACGTCTGCGAGCACGTCGCGGACGGATTCAAAGCCACCCACGCCCACCACGACGACGTCCAGCGCAGCATCATGCGACCCGCGTTGAAGTGCCATGCGCCTTCCTACACCTGCGCTCGCGTTTCGACAATAGCCGGCCACGAGGCGCATACGGAGCCCATCGATACGCGCTAAAATCGACGGCTTGCCGACACCGCAGTACTCTTTACATGTCCCAGAAAATTCTCCGAGTCGCCCTACTGCAGCAAACCGATCACGGCAGCCCCGATGCCAATCTCGACGCCATCGAGGTCGGCTTGCGCGAGGCCGCCGCGGCCGGCGCACACCTGGTGCTGCTGCAGGAGCTGCACAACGGGCCGTATTTCTGCCAGCACGAAAGCGTCGACGAGTTCGATCGTGCCGAATCGATTCCCGGCCCGAGCAGCGAACGCCTCGGCAAGCTCGCCGAGGAGCTGCAGCGCATCCTCGTCGCCTCGCTGTTCGAGCGCCGCGCGGCAGGCCTGTATCACAACACCGCCGTCGTGTTCGACCGGGCGCGCGCAATCGCCGGCAAGTATCGCAAGATGCACATTCCGGATGATCCGGCGTTCTACGAAAAGTTCTATTTCACACCGGGCGATCTCGGCTTCGAGCCGATCGAGACCTCGGTCGGCAAGCTCGGCCTGCTGGTCTGCTGGGACCAGTGGTATCCGGAAGGCGCGCGCCTGATGGCGCTGGCTGGCGCCGATCTTCTGCTATACCCGACCGCAATAGGTTGGGATCCAGACGATGCGCAGGACGAGAAAGATCGCCAGCGTGATGCCTGGATCACCGTGCAGCGCGGTCACGCGGTCGCCAATGGCTTACCACTGCTCGCCTGCAATCGCGTCGGCTTCGAAGCCGCGCCCGCCGAGGGCCGCGGCATCCAGTTTTGGGGATCGAGCTTCGTCGCCGGCCCGCAGGGCGAATTCCTGGCGCAGGCCTCGACCGATCGCCGCGAGCTACTGGTCGTCGATATCGACCTGGCGCGCAGCGAGAACGTGCGCCGCATCTGGCCGTTCCTGCGCGACCGCCGCATCGACGCCTACGCCGATCTGACCAAGCGGTACCGCGATTGAATACCCCCGTCACGAATCCAGCGGCAACGCCAGCGCCAGCCAGCCCACACAGCGTGACGGACGTGCTGGCCGAGCAACCCATTGCACGCGTGCGTCGCGCCGATGTCGAATATGTGCTGCTCGGCACCGCACACGTATCGCGCGTCAGCGCCGACGCCGTACGCGCGATCCTCGAGCGCGAATCGTTCGATGCCGTAGCGGTCGAGCTGTGCGAGCCGCGCTACCAGTCGATGCGCGACCCGGACGCGTTCCGCAAGCTCGATCTGTTCCAGGTGATCCGTCAGGGCAAGGCCGGCCTGATCGCCGCCAATCTGGCGTTGTCGGCATTCCAGCGGCGTCTCGCCGAGCAGTTCGGCATCGAACCCGGTGCGGAGATGAAGGCAGCCATCGATGGCGCCGACGCGCGCGCGTTGCCGATCTGGCTGATCGACCGCGAGATCGGCATCACGCTGAAGCGCGCCTATCGAAGCGTCGGCTTCATCGATCGCCTGTCGATCATCGGCGGACTCGGTGCCAGCCTGCTCACGCGCGAGGAAGTCGCCGAGGACGAGATCGAAAAGCTCAAGCAGGGCGACCTGCTCGGCAGCATGTTCAACGAGTTCGCGCGCGAATCGCCGCCGCTGTACGACGCCCTGATCGGCGAACGCGACCGCTACATGACCGCGCGCCTGCGCGAGCAGGCTGCCGAGGGCAGCGTGAAGCGCGTACTGGTGGTGATTGGCGCCGGCCACCTGGCCGGCATCGAGCGCGAACTGGCCGCGCAAACCGACACGCCGCGCCCGCTGCTCGAAAAGCTCAGCAAGCTGCCGCCGGCATCGCCGTGGCCGAAGTGGATCGCGATTGCCGTATTCGTGATCATCGCGGCGGCAATCGGCTTCACTTTCACCCGCGGCGCGCGGGCGGGTACCGATGCCGTACTCGCCTGGGTGCTGTTCACCGGAGGCTTCGCCGCACTTGGCGCGATCGCCGCGGCGGCGCACCCGCTCAGCGTGATCGCGGCATTCATCGCAGCGCCGCTGAAACCGTTTCGCCCGGGTATCCCTGCTTCGGCGTTCAGCGCTGGCGTCGAAGCCTGGCTGCGGCATCCGCGCGTGGCCGATTTCGATACCTTGCGCGACGACGTCGCGCACTGGACCGGCTGGTGGAAGAACCGCATTGCACGCACGCTGTTGAACTTCATGTTCGTGACACTGGGAACTGTGATCGGCGAATACGTCGCCGGCTTCCATATCATCAAGAATCTGCTCTGAGCGCAGACCGCGCCGCAAGGTCCATCGATGAAGCTACCTGGTTTTTTGAGCAAGCCCCGTTGGCTGTCGAAGGATGCGGCGACACGCCGCACGGCCGTCGCAGAGGACACCGACAACGAGCTCGTCGCGAACCTCGGTCGCCTCGCACGCGAGGACGAGGATGCGGGTGTACGCCTCGCGGCGATGAAACGTCTGGCCGACCCCGGCATCGTGCAAGGCCTGGCACGTGACGATGTCGACGCGAATGTACGCAAGCAGGCGCGTTCGCTCTGGTTCGATTTGCTGAGCGGTGCGCATGCCGCTGCGCCGGTTTTGCCGGACCGTCTGCGCCTGCTGAAAGCGCAGGACGACAACGAGCTGATCGAACATCTGGCACGTCATGCGCGCGAGCCGGAGCTGCGTCGCGCCGCGCTCGATCGCGTGCAGCGCCCTGCCCTGTGGTTCGATCGCGCGCTGGAAGATGCGGATCCCACGTTGCGGCTTGCGGCGACTGAGCGCATCGGCGATGAAGCGCAACTGCTGCGTCTGGCCGAACGAGCGCGCAAAACCGACAAGCAAGTCAGCCGGCGTGCGCGTGAACGCGTTGATGCACTGCGAATGCTGCGCGGCGACGGCGCGACTCTGGAGCTGCGCGCGCGCTCCCTGTGTGAACGCATGGAGCAATTGCTGCGCAAACCGCAAGCGGCTGTCGCCGAGGAAGAACTCACGACGAACTGGAATGAAATCGAGGCGCGCGTCGATGTCGGGCTGCGGCAGCGCTTCGAAAGTGCGCGCAGCCTGCTGCTGATCAGCCGCTGCGGCCCGCGCCAAACGCTGCCTGCGGAAATTGAACAGTCGACCGCCCCCGGGGAGCCTGACGCACAGACGCCCGTGGTCGAGGCAATGATCCCGATCGAATCGACGAGCGCAGAAGCAGAGCCAGCAAAAATGCTGGTGGCGCCGCTGCTCGCACAGGCGCGCTTTGCGGCATCGCTGGATACCGTGAATGCCGAGCGCGAACTTGAACACGAGCGCCAGCGAGCGCTGACCGCAGACATCGAGCGTGCGCTGACACCGCTGGAGCAGGCGATCGAATCCGGCGCGAGCCTGCAGGCGCATGCGGCGAAAGTCCAACTCGACGCGCTGCGAAGACGCAGCACCTCGGCACTGCCGCGCGCGCTGATCACGAAGCTGGCCGCGATCGAACAGCGCTACGCCGAGCTCAGCCAGTGGCAGCGCTGGGCCGACAACCAGCGACGCCAGCAGCTCTGCGACGACATCGAAACGCTCGCCGGCAGCGGTCTGCACCCCGACGCGATCGCCACGCGCGTGCGCGAGGCGCAGACGGAATGGACCCGGCTCGAGGCCGCGGAAGGCGAAAGCGGTCGTGCCGGCGGCCTCGGTCGACGCTTTCACTCCGCCTGCCGCAATGCACTCGCGCCGACGCAGGCGTATTTCAAGAAACGCCAGGAACTGCGCCAGTCGCATGCTCAGCAGGTCGCGACGCTGCTCGGTCGCGTCGCCGCGCTGCCCGATGATGCGGCGGACTGGGCGGGTATGCTCGCGTTACGCCGCGAAGTCGCCGAGGCGCTGCGTGGACTCGACCGCGTCGAACCACGCGAGCGCAAGGCGCTGGCGGAGCGTTTGAAAACCGGTCTCGGCGCGCTCGATGTGCGCGTGGCGCGTCGCGACGAGGAGATTGCGAGAGTCAAGGCGGGCCTGATCGCACAAGCCGAAGCACTCGGCCGCGACATGCCGCGCGGCGCCGTGGCCAGCGCACGTGAATTGCAGCAGCGCTGGCAATTGGCGGGCAACGGCCGGCGCGAGCGCGACCAGATGCAATGGAAAAGCTTTCGCGGCGCGATCGACAGCGTGTTCGGTCGCCTCGATGCGGAGCGCGCCGAACGCGGTGCGCGCGATCAGGAAGCGCGTCTGCAGGCAGAGACGGTGTGCACTGAACTGGAAACGCAGGCAGCCATGTCGGACAAGGTCGACCGCGGCGCCGTTGCACGCCTGGAAGCGGCATGGGACGCGCTGCGATTCCGCGACGATGCCTTGTCGGGCCGTTTCCGCGCAGCGCAGTCTCGATTGCGCGACGGCGAGACGCGGCGCCAGCGTGGCCTGCGGCAGGCGCGTTTCGACGCATGGCTGGCACGCTATGCGATCTGCCGCGACGCCGAGAACGCGTTGGCGTCGCCTGATGCGTTGCGTGAGCGCTGGAGCGCCGCGCCGTCGACCGATATCGGTGCGGATGCGCTGAGCGGTCGTTTCGAGGCCGCGCTGGACGGCACGCCGCTCACGTCGAACGATGACGACGCTGCGCGCGACGTGCTGATCGAACTTGATTTCCTGGCTGGTGCGGAAGCGCCTGAAGCGGAACGCGAACGCCGGCGCCAGCTGCAACTCGAGCGCCTGTCGGTGCGCATGCGCGGCGGCGCTGCGCTGGCACCTTACGACGAGCTGGCGAACCTGCTGGTGCGCTGGAGCGAACTCGGCGCGATTACGCACGACGGCCGTGACGAGCGCATCGAACGCAGCGTGCGTGGCGCGCTCGCCACGCTGGCTTGAGCCTTACGCGGCAGGCAACGCGTGCTCGCGCAGCACGCGGCCCTGGCGCGCATCGGCAATCACGCGGCGCAACCACAGGCGCGCATCGTCGAGCAGCGAATAGATGCACGGCAGCGCGAGCAGCGTGACAATCGTCGAGAACGTCAGGCCGCCGGCAATCGCGCGCGCCATCGGATAGTACGGCGGACCATTGCTCCAGGCCTGTGCACCGGCAAAGGTCAGCGGCAGCATGCCGAGGATCGCCGTCGCCATCGTCATCAGCACCGGACGCAGGCGCTCCTTGGAGCCGAGCACGAGTGCCTCGCTGCGCAAGTGACCTTCGTGGCGCAGCTGATTGATGTGCACGATCATCACGATGCCGTTGTTGACGACGACGCCCATCAGGATCAGCACGCCGATC
>JBDTYM010000066.1:0-21556 GCA_040005635.1 Dokdonella sp.
TTGCGCACCATCTCGTTGAACGCGAGGCCGAGCTTGTGGCGCTGGCCGAGGCCGACCCAGCAGATGCGCGCGGGCAGGCCTTGGAACGAAATACGCTCGCGCGCCATGTCGAGCCAGTTGTGCAGGTGCTGGTCGTCGGGGATCAGCTCCTTCACCTTGGCGTCGGTCTTGTAGATGTCTTCCGCGTCGCCGCTGAGCGCGACCCAGCGGAACGGGCCGATGCCGCGGCAGAACAGCGGGCGCACATAGGCCGGCACGAAGCCGGGGAAGTCGAATGCGTTGGTGCAGCCTTCGTCCTTCGCCATCTGGCGGATGTTGTTGCCGTAGTCGAAGGTCGGGATGCCTTGTTTCTCGAACGCGAGCATCGCTTCGACGTGCACGCGCATCGATTTCTTCGCCGCGTCGCGCGTGCCGTTCGGGTCGCTCTTGCGGCGCTCGAACCACTGCTCGACGCTCCAGCCGAGCGGCAGGTAGCCGTTGACCGGATCGTGCGCGCTGGTCTGGTCGGTCACCGCGTCGGGGCGCACGCCGCGGCGCACGAGCTCGGGCAGGATCTCGGCCGCATTGCCGAGCAGCGCAATCGACTTCGCCTCGCCAGCCAGCGTGTATTTCGCGATGCGCGCGAGCGCGTCGTCGAGATCCTTGGCTTGTTCGTCGACGTAGCGCGTGCGCAGGCGCATGTCGATGCGGTCCTGCTGGCATTCGATATTGACGCTGCAGGCTCCGGCCAGGCTCGCCGCCAATGGCTGTGCGCCGCCCATGCCGCCGAGGCCTGCGGTGAGGATCCACTTGCCTTTGAGCGAGCCGCCGTAGTGCTGGCGACCCATCTCGACGAAAGTTTCATAGGTGCCCTGCACGATGCCCTGGCTGCCGATGTAGATCCACGAGCCGGCCGTCATCTGGCCGTACATCATCAGGCCCTTTTTATCGAGCTCGTTGAAGTGCTCCCAGGTCGCCCAGTGCGGCACGAGGTTCGAGTTCGCCAACAGCACGCGCGGCGCATCCTTGTGCGTCGGGAACACGCCAACCGGCTTGCCGGACTGGATCAGCAGGGTTTCCTCGTCGCCGAGCTCGCGCAAGGAACGCAGGATCGCGTCGAAGCATTCCCAGTTGCGCGCGGCACGGCCGATGCCACCGTAGACGACCAACTCGCTCGGCTTCTCGGCGACGTCTGGATCCAGATTGTTCTGGATCATGCGGAAGGCAGCTTCGGTCAGCCAGCTCTTGCACGAGAGTTCGCTGCCGCGCGGCGCGCGGATGACTCGGGTGGTGTCGATGCGGTGGCCGTCGATCGGCGTGAATGCGTTCATGGCTGTTCCAGGCAATCCTTTCAGGAGCGCGATTATCGGACGGGAACGCTGTCGCTGTCAGCGCAGCGTTCCGTTCGCAGGCGGCGAAGCTAGAATCGCGGCAGAATAAACGCGAACGTGGCGCCCGTTGCGAATGCGCAAGCGGCGACCGCGTAGAGCGCAACGCTCAAGGTCCGTAGGCGTGTGCAGGTACGTGCAAGCGCCGGGTCGGACGGACACGGCAGACGCCGCGCATTCCACAACGTCCAGCCGGCGACGCCGAGCAAGGCCGCCGCCACGCCAAACACCAGCGTCTTGTGTTCGCTCAGCCAGACCAGTTGCGGCATGGCGCCCACCAGGCCAGCCAGCGCGGCGCCGGCGCCGAGCGACACCATCACGGCAGGCAGCACGCAGCAGACCAACGTGCCCGAACTCGTCAACAGCGCGGCAGCCGACAGCCACGCATTGCGTCTCAGCGACATGTTCATCGGCGGGCTGCCTCGAGACGTTTGCGTACCGCGTCGATCGGCTCGTCGGCGCGGCGAATCGCCTTCACCGTGTAGCCGGCGTCGGTCAGGGCCTTGAGCAGTTCTTCGTCGCCGATATCCTGTCCTGGTTTCATCGCCACGGCGACCAGGCGCTGCTCCAGGCTGACGGCGACATCGTCCGTTGCCGCGAAGCTGCGCAGTTTCTTCTCGATGCCTTGTGCGCAGAACGCGCAGACGAGGCCGTTGACATCCATTTCGATGGTTGTGGCGCGAGCCACGATCGACGCGGCGAGCAGCAAGCTTGCCGCGAATGCTTGATGGATTTTCATGGAAACACCTCCTATCAGAAATTGAACATGGCCATCACCTGCGGTTTGCCGTCGCCGGTGAAGCCAGCCTCGACCCAGGCGCCGCCCTTGAACAGGCGCAGCAGCAGCGCCCATTCGGTGCCACGATGGATCTCTCCGGTGTATTCGCGCGCCTGCAGAACGAACCAGGTCGCGAGGTCCTGGTAATCGTGTTCGTACGGCGCGAGGCCAAGCTGCATCGTGTCGACACGATGCGAGAACGCCGTGCTCTCCCACAGATCGCTCTTCAGCGAGCCGTAGATGCGGCGGGTTTCGTAGTCGAGCTGAAATCCGGCGTTGCGTGCGAGCCGGCTGCCACCGAAGTCGCTGCCGCTGGCATTGCCGAGGCCGCCCCAGACGAACACGTTCGCCTGAGCGGCATCGAGATTCCAGCGCTTGACCAGATAGTTGACGCGCACGTACTCGATGTCGCGCGTACGTCGTTCGACATCGCTGTCCAGGCGCAGATAGCCGAACCCGGTCGACAGCCAGTAGTACGGCGCATAGAACGCCTGCGCCTCGATCATCGTGCCGGCGCCGTATTCGCTCATCACGGTGGTGCCGTTCGCGAATGCAATGGGCTTTGCCTGCACGGTCAGTGCGAGCGGACCCGCACACAGCAAGGTCGCGACCCAGCGACGGTTATTCGAAAAATGCATGACTTCCTCCACGGAAGGGCGCGCGCGAACGCGCGAAGCCGCGGCCAACGGCGTCGATAAACGCAGGCAGCGGCAAACACAGCAGGAAGAATTCAGGCGATCGGAGGCCGGGTCGACGGCAGTGTCGTACGACCGCGCGCGATGACAACGACAGCCGAAGGAACGGCAGCGACGCGGTCGGACATCATCACGGACGCGATCGAGCCGACGAACACCGGTGCGCAGACCTGGGCGCAATCGAACGCGCCGGCGCCATCTCCGCAGCACGGACATTTTGTCGCGTGGTCGCCATCCGCCGCTTTTGCATGCGTACAGTGATGCGCTCCGGCCAGAATCGGCGCGACGCCGCCAACCGCGCTTTGCGCGACGAGCGCAAGCACGAACAGGGCAACGAGGAGGCGACGCAGCAACATGACGTCGCCAGCGTACCGCATGGAGAAGAGCGCGTCGATGCGCCCGCCGGCCGCGCCACGTGCGCTTTCGGTCCCGCCGAGGCCACGCTACGCTGCCAGCATGCCCGCAACCATCCTCCGCTTCAGTGATTGCCGACTCGACATCGCCGCGCGCGGTCTCTGGCGCGGCGAGGTGCGCGTGGAGCTATCGCCGACCGTGTTCGATTGCATCGGGTACCTGATCACGCAGCGCGCACGCGCGGTCGGCCGCGACGAGCTGGTGGCCGCGGTGTGGGGCAAGAGCACGATCAGCGACACCATGCTCGGCAAGGCGATCCTCGCCGCGCGCCGCGCGATCGGCGACAGCGCCGAGGCGCAGGCGCAGATCCGCACGATTCCGCGCTTCGGCTATCACTGGGTCGGCGCGGTGCGCGAGGAAAACGATGCCGAGCCCATCGTCGCGAATACGCCGACGCTGGCGGCCAGGCCGGACGAGTCGCGTGTCGCGCAGGAAAGCCCTCGTCTACGTACGCGCTGGCTGACGCTCGCGGCATTCGGATTGATCGCGCTGATTTTCAGCGCCGTACTGCTGCACCAGCGCGCGCGCGTAGCCGATGTGCCCGCGCCGCCAGCGACGAAGAACGCTGCCGAAGGCCCCGCCGTCGTGCTGCCGCTCGCAGTCGTCGCCGGCAGCGAAGATGCGTGGCTGCGGCTCGGCCTGATGGACCTGATTGTCAACCGCCTGCGCGACGCCGACGTGCCCGTCATGAGCAGCGATTCGGTGGTCAGCCTGCTGAAGCAGACCGATGCGACGCCGCAGCGCGTCAGCGCAGCGCTGTTCCGGCTGGAACCACGCGCGCGCCTGATCCGCGCCTCGATCGCGAAGGCCGGCACGAACTGGAGCGTGCACGCGGAACTGGTCGAAGCGAATGGCACCGCGCGCAGCATCGATGCCAGTGGCACCGATGCGGTCGCCGCCGCGCGCGGCGCGGCCGATCGCCTGCTCGAGCTGCTCGGCAAGCACGCAGCCGACGCGGCGGCGCATACCGAACTGTCGCTGGACGAACTGATGCAGCGCACCGAAGCCGCGCGCCTCGCTGACGATATCGATGGCGCACGCGCTCTGCTCGAAAGCGCGCCGAAGACACAGCAAGCCTTGCCCGAAGTGCGCCTGCGCCGCGCGCAGGTCGAGTTGCGCGGTGGTCGCTTCGACGACGCACGTCGGCAACTCGAACCGCTGCTCGCCGAAGTGCCGGCAAACGACGATGCGATCCTGCGCGCACGCATCCTGATCACGCTGTGCAATGCGCACGGCCGCCTCGGTCAGCCCGACGCCGCGATCGCGACCTGCAGCGAAGCGGTGTCGCTGGTGGAGACGCGCGATGCGCCGCAGGTGTTGGCGATTGCTTACAACAATCGTGCGATCACGCATTCGCGCCAGCGTGAGTTCGGTGCCGCGCAGGCCGACTTCGCACGCGCCCGCGTCGCGTTCGAGCGCAGCGGCGACATGCTCGCCCTGCTCCGCCTCGACGGCAATGAAGCGTCGATGGCGATTGCACGCGGCCGTCCCGGCGATGCGCTGCCGATCTTCGTGCGCGCGGGCGAGCGTTTCGAACAATTCGGCCTCGTCAACGAGGCGCTGATTGCGCTGAGCAACCAGGTCGATGCGCAGCGCGCGCTGCTGCAGCCGGCGGCGGCGTTGGCCGCGAGCGAGCACGGCTGGTCCCTGCTCGGACGCGTGCGCGACAGCAACCTGCAGCATGAATTCAAACTGCAACGCGCCGAAGCGCTCGCGGCCAACGGCCGTCTCGCCGAAGCGCATGCGCTGCTCGATGATGTGATCGGTGACAGCGATGCGACGCAGGAAGCTTCGACGCGCGCGCTCGCGCAGGCGAACCTGGCCGCGCTCGAACTGGACGCCGGCCAGGCCGGCGTCGCGGCCGCACTTGCCGCGCAGGCGGAAACCGCGCTGCCGCTGCCCGAATACGAACAGGCGCATGCCGATGCGGCGTTGACGTTGATCCGTGCGCTGCGCCGGCTGCATCGCGATGCCGACGCGGCAGCTGCCGCGGCCCGCCTCGCCGCCGCGGCCGCAACGGCGAAGACGCCGATCATCATGCTGTATGCCGAACTCGCTGCGGCCGAACGCGGCGACGACAGCGCTGACGCGCAGGACCGTCACTACGAACGCGCGCTCGCGCTGGCCGCCGATCTCGGCCTGCCCTATCTGATCGCGAATGCCAGCGTGCCGTATGCCGATGCATTGATCGCGCGCGGTGAACTCGAACGCGCCGCGATCGTGACCGGCCGCATCGCGCGCTATGCCGACTACGATTTCGACAGCAGCCTGCTGCAGACGCGGCTGTATCTCGCGCTCGGTCAGCGCGACGCCTGGCAGGCCGCGCTGGCGCGCAGTCGGCGCCTGGCTGGCGAGCGTGCGATTCCGGCGGCGTTGACGCAGTTCGACGCGAACGGGGCGGCATCGTTGCGCTCGCCTTGAACCCCGGGTGCAATCACACCATCGCGACCTCTTGAATCACGGCGCGACATCCAACGCCGCAATCGCGCCAAACTCCAAAGCCCCGGATTCCTGCCCTTCGTAGACATAGAGCGTGCGCGCATCGCGCGACCACGCCGGTTGCACGCGCGACCAATGGCCGCTGCTGATCGCATGCAGGGCACTGCCGTCGGGATGCACGAGGTAAATCTGCCCGGTATTGGCCGGACCGGCACGGTTCGAGGCGAAGGCGATCCGGCTGCCATCCGGCGACCACGCCGGCCAGCCGTCGAAGGCGGCGTTGTTGGAGAGATTGCGTTCGTCGCTGCCGTCGATGTTGGCGACGACGACTTCCGAGTTGACCGCGCTGTTCGCCAGCGACCAGTCGAAGCCTGCGACGTTCACCACACGCCGGTACGCCATGCGGCGGCCATCCGGCGCCAGCGATGGATAGGTGCAGATCGCGTGGCAATGCGTGAGTTGGCGCAAACCGTTGCCGTCGCGCCGAACCATGAACACGTCGTCCCACTCCACCGCCTCCTTGCCGTGCGCGGGCGGCGATGTGCGCGACGAATTGAACACGATCGCCGCGCCATCCGGCGTCCATTGGGGGTGCGAATCGTCACCCGGCGCTTCGATCAGCGCGTGCGCGGCACTGCCGTCGGCCGCCATGAGCCAGATGTCGGACGTGTCGTCGGTTCCGATCGTGTAGACGATCTCGCGTCCGTCCGGCGACCACTTCGGTGTGCGCGCGCCGATGCGCACATCGGTCAAACGGCGCAGCTCGCTACCATCGAGATTCATCACGTGGATCTGCGAGGTGCCGCTGCGATTGGACTGGAATACCAGTCGACGCCCGTCCGGCGACGCACTCGGATAGGAATCGATGACGCTCGTCACGCGGCGCGATTCATCCATCGCCATGGCCGCTGCGGCGAGGCTGCTCAGCGCGCAGGCCGCCACGAACACATGCGTCGCCATTCGTCTGCTCCGTTGCATCGCGCGCTCCGTATCGAGCGCGCGCGTGCGCCGTGCCATCACAATCTCACCCTCCCGGACACGTCGCCGGCTGCGCAGCAATCAGTTTCTGGACGTCCTCGGCGCTGGCCGCTTTCGGCGGCGCACCGGAACCGTCGAACAGCACGCGCCATTGTCCGTCGCTGTCCTTGACCCAGGTCGAGGTGAAACGGCTGATGGTGTAGCGCGTCTTCGCGTTCGGATCCAGATCCTCGGTCCACGCCGGCCCGGACGAAAGCGCGATGTTCGGCTCACCCCCGATGGCGACGAAGCCCGGCCGCCAGCGCAGCACGATTTCCTTACCCTCGATGATGTCCTTCCAGTCTTCGGTGACGGCCGCGCGACCACGCGTCGGAGTCGCGCTGCCTGCGCCGAAGACCGTGGCGGCATGCAGGTGCGCTGCGAATGCGCCGGCATCGTGCGCCTCGACCGACTGGGCGAAACTGAGTTCGCGATTCCAGACCTCGCATTCGGCGGCGCTCATGCGCGACGGTGCTGGCGCGCGTGTCGCCGCGGCGGTCGGCGACGGCGGCTCGGCGTGCGCTGCGACACTCGCCATCGCCATCGCGACTGACGCCAACATGATTCTCATCGGCCTCTCCCGCTTGCAAACCCGCCGCGCGCCCAATGCGGCACGACGCATCGCCGTGATGGCGAGCGGGTCGCATGCTTGGCCACGGCTGCGGGATAAACAAGACGGTACGGACCCTTTTGCGCCGGAGTGCGTCAATCCTGCGGCGACTCGCCGGCGCGCAGGGTCTGCGTGGCCAGCGAGCGCACGCATCGACAGGTTGCTACCAGGCGCGCCCGTACTGCACCGGCGGCGTGATCTTGACGCCGAGCTCCCGTGCCGCGCTCTGTGGGAAATACGGATCGCGCAGCATCTCGCGCGCGAGCAGCACCAAATCAGCATCGCCGCGCGCAATGATGTCGTCGGCCTGCGCCGCTTGCGTGATCAGACCGACCGCGCCGGTTGCGATGTCGGCTTCACGCCGGATGCGCGCCGCGAACGGCACCTGGTAACCCGGTGTCAACGCAATCTTCTGCAGCGGCGAAAGGCCTCCTGATGAGGTATCGATCAAGTCGACGCCGTCCTGCTTCAGCCAGCGTGCGAGCTCGACGCATTCGTCGATGTCCCAGCCGCCGTCGACCCAGTCGGTCGCGGAAACGCGCACGAGCAGCGGCGCCGGCTTCGGCCACACCTCGCGCACCGCCGCGGCGACTTCGCGCAACAGGCGCGCGCGGTTTTCGAGCGAGCCGCCGTAATCGTCCGTGCGCCGGTTCGACAATGGAGACAGGAATTCGTGCAGCAGATAGCCATGCGCGGCATGAATCTCAATGAGTGCGAATCCGGCCGCTTTGGCGCGTACGGTTGCAGCGCGGAAGTCCGCGACCACCTTGGCGATGCCGCCGGCGTCGAGTGCCTGCGGCATCGGGTAGTCGTCGGAGAACGCGAGCGCACTGGGCGCGACCGGCGTCCAGGCACCGGTTTGCAGCGCCTTGCCACCACGCCAGGGCAGCTCCGTGCTGGCCTTGCGGCCAGCGTGCGCGAGCTGGATACCGGGCACCGCGCCCTGTTCGCCGACGAACGCGGCAATGCGCGCCCACGCCGCAAGTTGCGCCTCGTTCCAGATGCCGGTGTCGCCGGGTGAGATGCGCCCTTCCGCCGACACCGCGGTCGCTTCCGTCATGACCAGGCCCGCGCCGCCAACCGCTCGGCTGCCGAGATGCACCAGATGCCAGTCGCTCGGCATGCCGTCGATGGCCGAGTATTCACACATCGACGAAACGGCGATGCGATTGCGCAATGAGACGCTGCCGATCGCCAGCGGGTCGAACAAAGCCATAGGAAATCTCCGAATGGAAAAACGTTGAACGTGGGCGGCCAAACTGAGCCGCAACATTCGTTGGGTTTGGGAACGCCAGCCTCGATGCAGCGGCCAATGCACAGCACTGCGCGAGCGCACGCGGGCTTTCCTGGGTATGGGCCCGACGGCGTTTGCAATGCAGCCGGCAACTCGAACGCGAGCTCACGCAGCGAGCCAGCGCGGCGCGGGCCGATGCGCGTGAGCATAGCCAACTGCGCCTTGTGCCATGCCGGCAGTGCCTGCGCAATCACGTGCCGGCCACGCGCACGCCGGGGCGACGACTGGTTCGCCTGGCTGGGTAGCAGGTCTGGTACTGCGCTCCGGCCTGCTGTTCACCTGCCGCACGCGTCAATCCGTTGACCGCGGCATCAGTTCATGGAGAAACATTCTTGGCGGCAATCCTGCGTGCTTAGACAGACTTATCAAACGGTTGATCGGCATTGCTCAAGCGGTGCGGCAGATCGATGCCCCTCGCGTGTGCAAGCTGCCCGAATTTCTTAGCGCGAGCTTAACGGTGACTATGGTGCAGTCGCGTTCAATGGGCTGCCGGGGTGCATTGCATGCTGTCGATCGATCTCGATGTGACACGTAGCGTCCGCAGCTTCATGGCAGCACGCCTGGGCGCCGAGGAATTTTCGCTCGAACGCGTGCATCGCGGCCTGCGCGAGGCAGCGTGGTATTCGCCGAAAGATCGGCGCACGCTGCGCGCGTTGTGCGATCAGCGCCCGCGCGAATTCACTCGTTGGCAATACGAAAGCGAACGCGATGGCCGCTACACCGGACTGATGATGGTGTGGCCGGCCGGTTATTCCACGCCGATCCACGATCACGCCGGCCTGTGGGGCATCGAAATGGTGCTGCAGGGCGCGCTCAGTGTCGAAGACTACGAGCTGGTCAGCGACGAACGTGGCGACGCGCAACCGCGCTTCGTCGGCACCACCTTGCTGGAAGAAGGCCAATCCTGCGCCTTCCTCGGCACCGCCGGGCATGTGCACCGCTGCGCGAACCTGTCCGCGCGACGGCCTGCGGTGACTTTGCATGTCTATGGCGGCATGCTCGACGCGTATCGAAACTTCGATGCCACACGCGGCGGTCGCTACGTCGCGCAGGAAACGACGGCGCGCATCGACGGTCGCATCGGCGCCTGACGCGCGCCTCGACACCGCGTGACCGACGCGGTCGGTTGCAACACGACGTGAAACCTTGCGCCTGCGGGTAGGAACTGTCATCGCTTTCGGCGACGATTGGCGTTTGCCTTCGCGGAGTCGGCGATGCGTCTGCGCATCCTATTGGTGGCATCGGCACTGGTGCTTGCGGCGTGCTCGCCGGCACCGCCGCGCCACACTGCGGCGAAGTCCGCTGCGGTCGATCCCGTCATCCTGATTTCGATCGACGGGTTTCGTGCGAACTATCTCGAGCGCCATCTGACGCCTGCGCTGCAGGCACTGGCCGCCGATGGCGTGCGCGCGGTCGCGATGAAGCCGGCGTTCCCGACGCTGACCTTCCCGAATCACTACACCCTGGTGACCGGGCTGTATCCAGACCATCACGGCATCGTCAACAACCGCATGACGGAATCGGCGAGCGGCGCGCGCTTCGTCTACAACGATCCGAAGACGACGGCGGATCCGGCCTGGTGGAACGGCGAACCGCTATGGGTCAGCGTCGAAAAGCAGGGCCGGCATGCGGCGACGATGTTCTGGCCAGGTTCGGATGTCGCCATCGGCGGTGTGCGCCCATTCGAGTGGCTGCCGTTCAACGGCAAGATGACGCCGGACCAGCGCGTCGATCAGCTGCTGCAATGGATCGACTTGCCGCCCGCGCAGCGTGCGATCTTCTACACGCTGTACTTCGAGCAGGTCGATCATGCCGGCCACGAGCAGGGGCCGGATTCGGCCGCGGTCGACGCCGCATTGCGCGAAGTCGATGCCGCCCTCGCGCGCCTCGTCGACGGCTTGAAGCAACGCAAGCTGTTCGGGCGGACGAACATCGTCATCGTTGCCGATCACGGCATGACCGCGACGTCACGCGACCAGGTCATCTATATCGACGATCTGATCCCTCTCGACGATGTGGACGTCGTCAACTACGGCATCCTTGCCGGCATCAACCCGGACCGCGGCAAGACCGCAGCGATCGAGGCATCGCTGCTGAGCACGCACGCGCCGATGCACTGCTGGCGCAAATCCGAGATACCGGCGCGCCTGCACTACGGCACGCATGCGCGTGTGCCTGCCCTGCTCTGCCTCGCCGACGACGGCTGGATCATCACCTCGCACGCGCAGGAAGCCATGCGCAAACACTTTTCGCTGGGCGAACACGGCTACGACAATGACGATCCGAACATGCGCGCGTTGTTCGTCGCGCATGGCCCGGCCTTCCGGCGCGGCCTCGTCGTGCCGGAATTCGACAATGTCGACGTCTACCCGCTGCTGACCCATCTGCTGGATATCCGGCCACAGCCGAACGACGGCGACTTCGCCGTGGTCGCGCCGATGCTGCGTCCGACGCACTGAGCGCGATTCACTCGCGCGCTCGACACGCTTCGTCGCGGCAGCGGCCCGACTCGGCGCGTCGGCGCACGCAAGTGCTTTTCGCGTGCGCCCGATGTCGCGATCATCGCGGATTTGGCGAGAGCACGTCCCGATGAAGACCCTGCTATTCCAGCTCGCAGCCGCCTGCTTCGCGACCGCCGCCTGCGCGGCCGAGAGCGCGCCCAGCCGCGAGCATTTCGCACCGCCCGGCTACGAAGCGGCCTATCACGACTGGCACTACACGCCGGTTCTGCGCGTCGGCGAAACCGTCATCGTGTCCGGCATTCCGGCCGCCGGGCCCGGCAGCTACGAGGACAAGGTGCGGCGCATGTTCGGCGAGCTGCGCTAGCAACTGGAACTGGCCGGCGCCAGCCTCGACGACGTCGTCGAGCTGACCAGCTTTCACGTGCAGCCGACCGATTCGAAAAGTTTCCAGGAAGAATTCAAGCGCTTCAGCGTGATCCATCACGAATTCTTTCCATCGCACTATCCGGCCTGGAGTGCGGTCGGCACGACGGCATTGCTGTCGCCGGGTGCCGTCGTTGAGATGCGCGCACTCGCGGTGATCGGTTCGGGGCGTGCGCCGAAAGCGGATATTCCGCAACCCAAAGCAGTGCACGCGCCGGCAGCCCAGTCCTCGTCGAATCAGGCGCCGGCGCAACAAACGATCAGCGGTTGACTTCGCGCAGGCCGGCCTCCGGATAGCGCGTGCCGGCAGCGACACCACGCGGTGCGATCGCGTCGATCGCAGCGAGTTCGGCCATTCTGAAATCGAGCTCGGCGGCGCCGACGTTCTGCTCCAGACGCTCGATGCTGGTGGTGCCGGGAATCGGCACCAGGTCGTCGCCTTGCGCGAGCAGCCAGGCCAGCGCGAGTTGCGACGGCGTGCAGTCCTTTTCGGCAGCGAGGTCCTCGATCTTGTCGACGAGGGCGAGGTTCCTGGCAAAGTTGTCGCCCTGGAAACGCGGTGAGGTGCGTCGCCAGTCGTCGGCAGCCAGGTCTTCCAGCCGCTTGAACTTGCCGGCGAGGAAGCCGCGCCCGAGCGGGCTGTACGGCACGAAGCCGATCCCGAGCTCGCGGCAGACCGGCAGCACTTCGTCTTCCGGATCGCGGCTCCACAGCGAGTATTCGGTCTGGATCGCCGCGATCGGATGCATCGCGTGGGCGCGACGAATCGTCGCCGCCGAGGCTTCAGACAAGCCCAGATGAAGCACCTTGCCCTGCTTCACCAGATCGGCCATCGCGCCGACCGTGTCCTCGATCGGCACGTCCGGATCGATGCGGTGCTGATAGTACAGATCGATCTGCTCGATACCGAGGCGTTTGAGCGATGCATCGCAGCTGGCATGCACGTACTCGGGACGACCGTTGATGCCGAGCCGCTCGCCTTTCTCGTTGCGCATGATGCCGAACTTGGTCGCCACGACGACCAAGTCGCGCAAACCCTGCAGTGCCTTGCCGACCAGCACTTCGTTGGTGAATGGCCCGTAGATGTCGGAGGTGTCGAGCAGGGTCACGCCGAGTTCGATCGCGCGCCGGATCAGCGCGATGCCTTCGGCATCGCTGCCGCGGCTGGTCGAATAAAATTCGGACAAGCCCATGCAGCCGAGGCCGATCGCGGAGACCGTCGGTCCGTGCACGCCCAAGGTACGTGTCTTCATTCTCAGCGCTCCTGATCAGTCGGCCGCATCAGCACTTCGTTGATGCTGACGTGCGGCGGCCGTGTCACGCAGAACAGGATCACCTCGGCGACGTCGTCGGGTTGCAGTTGGCGCATGCCGTCGGCCCAGGCATTGATGGCGTCCTTCACGGCAGCGTGACCGATATGGTCACGCAGCTCGGTCGCGACCAGCCCCGGCTCGATCACGCTGACGCGTATCTGATCCTGGTAGACCTCGCGCCGCAGCGCCTCGGAAAAGGCGACGACGCCGAACTTGGTCGCCGAATAGGCGGCGCCATTCGGATTGGCGAAGCGGCCGGCGGTCGAGGAGATGTTGACGATGTGACCATCGCGGCGCGCGCGCATGCCGCGCAGTGCCGCCTGCGTCGAGGCGATCAGGCTGAGCACGTTGAGTTCGAGCATCTGCCGCCAGCGGCCCAGATCAGCTTCGATCACGGGTTCGAGGTACATCACGCCGGCGTTGTTGACGAGGATGTCGAGGCGGCCGAAGTGCGCCTCGGTGTCGGCAACGATGCGTTGCGCGACGTGCTCGTTGAGCAGGTCGGCTTCGAGCACCAGTGGCTCCGCGCCGAGGCCCCGCAGACGCGTGGCGAGTTCATCGAGGCGGTCGCGGCGGCGCGCTGCGATGGCGACTTTCGCGCCGGCTTCGGCGAGTGCGAGCGCGGTCGCCTCGCCGATGCCGGACGAAGCGCCGGTGACGAGCGCGACGCGATGATCGAGACGTTTGGCCATCGTCGGGTTTTCCTGGTTTGGAGACTTCGGTTCGAAGCGAAAGGCGATCCTGCGCCTTGCGGCCGCGCCGAAAAACCCAGAAGATCCACAAGCACCATGAAGGCCACCTTCACAATCGCACCCGGCCAGCTGCCGGCCTTGCTCGCGTTCGCGCGCATCGCCGCACACGGCAACTTCACGCGCGCAGCGGTCGAGCTCGAAGTCTCGCCGTCGGCGCTGTCGCAGACCGTGCGCGGACTCGAGGCCGGCCTCGGTGTGCGCCTGCTCAATCGCACCACGCGCAAGGTCGGCCTGACCGAGGCCGGCGCGGCCCTGCTCGCGCGCGTCGAACCGGCTCTGGTCGATATCGGCGGCGCGATCGACGACCTGCGCCAGCAGCGTGATCGCCCGGCAGGAACCTTGCGCCTCACCGTTCCTCAGGTCATCGTGCCCGCCCTGCTCGAACCGCATCTGGCGGATTTTCTCGCCGCCTACCCGGACGTGCGGCTCGACATCCGCGTCGACAGCGCTTTGAACGATCTGGTCAGCGAGGGACTCGACGCCGGCATCCGTCTCGGCGAAAAAGTGCAGCGCGACATGATTGCGCTGCAGCTCGGCGGCGCGCAGCGCTCGGTCGTGGTCGGCTCACCCGACTACTTCGCGCGTCACGGCATGCCGCAGCACCCGCGCGACCTGCCGGCGCACAACTGCGTGCGCTTCCGCTTCTCCAACACGAGTGCGATCTACCGCTGGGAATTTTGCGAGCACGGCCGCTGGTTCGAGATCGACGCGCAAGGCAACCTCGTCAGCAACGACAGCGCGCTGCTGCTGCGCGCAGCACTGGCCGGCATCGGCCTGGTGCATACGATGGAGCCGATCATGCGAGCAGCGCTCGCGTCCGGCACGGTGGTCAGCGTGCTCGACGACTTCCTGCCGCCGTACGACGGCTTCTATCTGTACTACCCGAGCCGCGCGCAACTGGCGCCCAAGCTGCGCGTTTTCGCCGATTTCATGCGCGAGCGGTTGAACGCGCGCTAGCCGATTCGGTCAGCGTTGATGGCAAGTCGGGTCGCGTTCTCCCTGCTGACTACGGCGCTGCACTCTGCAAAGCCCTCTCTCCCAACGGCCCCTTCGTTGGGGGAGAGGGTTGGGTGAGGGGGCGAGGATTCGGAGAATCGCGAGCATTGCACGACGATGCACTGCGACGTCGAGATGGCGACTTCGTTGCAGATTTCTCTGCGCCCACCCTTTGCACACCCTACGACCGCGCCCCCTCACCCCAGTCCTCTCCCCCAATGGTGAAACCATTGGGGGAGAGGGGGAGTGGAGCAATCTTGCGCAATGCAGGACGATCAGGTCGCGCGGCGGCCGGCAATGCGCTCGACCACTTCGCGATAGCGTGCAGCGATACGCTCTTCGTCGCGATGGCAGAACCCGCGCACGACCCATTCGCCGGCGACCATCACATCGCGCACCAGCGTGCTATTGCCGGCGAAGATCCAGCTGTCGATCACATGCGCTGCATCGCGTCCAGCGAGCAGTGCCGAGGATTCGTCAAGTACGAGCAGATCGGCGCGTGCCGGCGCGCTGGCCACGTCAAGCGATCCACTCGCGACACCGGCCGCGCGCGCACTGCCTTCGAGGGCCTTGGCGAACAGCAACTCGCCCGTACTCGGTGTGCGCGCCGTCGCGGCGACATTGCGATGACGCGTCAGCAGGCGCTGGCCGTATTCGAGCCAGCGCAACTCCTCGACCGGCGATACCGAGATATGGCTGTCCGAGCCGATGCCAATCACGCCGCCGGCCTCCAGGTACGTCTTCAACGGGAACAAGCCATCGCCGAGATTCGCCTCGGTGGTCGGACAAAGTCCCGCCACAGCGCCCGTCGTCGCCAGACGCATCGTCTCGCTTTCATCCATGTGCGTTGCATGCACGAGGCACCAGCGCGCATCGACCGCGGCGTGATCGAGCAACCATTCGACCGGTCGCGCCTTGCGCAGGGAGAGACAATCCTGCACTTCGCCAATCTGCTCGGCGATATGGATGTGGATTGGACACGCGCGCGCAATCTCAGCCGCCAGCACCGTACGCATCGCCTCTTCGGGCACCGCGCGCAGCGAATGCAGCGCTATGCCGACGCGCAGCGTATTGGATTCCAGTGCCCGCAGACGCTCCACGAGACGCACATACGCATCGACGTCGTGACCGAATCGGCGCTGACGTTCGGACAAGGCGCGACCGTCGAAACCGCCCGTCATGTAGAGCGTCGGCAGCAAGGTCAGTCCGATGCCGGTTTCCTGTGCGGCTTCGATCAGCGCGAGCGACATCGCGGCCGGATCGGCATACGGTTTGCCGCCGGGCTGGTGGTGCAGGTAATGAAACTCGCACACCTGCGTATAGCCGGCCTTGAGCATTTCGACATACAGCTGCGCCGCGATCGCCCGCAGCTCATCTGGACCGATGCAACCGGCGAACGCATACATGACTTCGCGCCAGGTCCAGAAGCTGTCCTCGGAGTTGCCGCGCCGCTCGGCAAGGCCAGCCATCGCGCGCTGGAACGCATGCGAATGCAGGTTCGGCATGCCGGGCACGACCCATCCGCGCAGTGCTTCGCCCGCCGCGGCACCCATGGCACCTGTTGTGGCCAGCCGGCCATCGTCGATCGTCAGCGCGACGTCGTCCTTCCAGCCCGACTTCAACCACGCGTGTTCCGCTTGCACGACTCGGGGACTCATCATCAGCTCCGTTAGGCCGCGCGAAGGCTAGCGTCGCGCAAGCCGCATTGCCACTGCTGGCCGCCGCGTGGTCATCTCGCGTGCAGCTTGGCGACCCTGCGCCGCGCCCGATGCACGAATACCGGCGCGCGACGCGGTCGATGCGATAATCATCCGATGCACGCTCCCGAACCCCGTCTCAGCGAACGATTGCGCACCCTGCGCGGACACGATTTGTTCGCGGCGACGCAGTGGCGCAGGCGCATCGCATTGTGGAGTGGCGGTGTACTGGTGGGACTGGCGGCAGTCGCCTTCGCACGCGCGAGCGACTTCGCGTACGCGGGCTTCCAGCAGATCATCGCCTGGTCGCCATGGCTGCCGTTGCTGGTCACGCCCGCCCTCTTCGCCCTGCTGTCGTGGCTGACCGAAGGCGCACTGCGGCAGACGCGTGGCAGCGGCATTCCGCAGGTCGTCGCGAGCCTCGCAGTCGAGGATGCCGGCTTCCGCGGCCGCCTGCTTTCGCTGCCGGTCGCCTTCGGCAAGATGGCGCTGACCCTGGTCGCGCTGCTCGGCGGCGCCTCGATCGGCCGCGAGGGGCCAACCGTGCATGTCGGAGCCGGTCTGATGTATGCGCTCGGTCGACGCTTCGGCTTCACCGATGCCAAGGTGTTGTCGCGCTTCATCCTCGCCGGCGGAGCCGCCGGCATCGCCGCCGCATTCAACACGCCGCTGGCCGGCGTCGTGTTCGCCATCGAGGAACTCGCCGGCACCTACGAACATCGCTTCAGCGGCAATGTTCTCACCGCGGTGATCTTCGCCGGCATCGTTTCGCTCGGCCTGGTCGGCAACTACACGTATTTCGGTATGGTCCATGCGACGTTGCCGCTCGGTGAAGGCTGGCTTGCGATCCTCCTCTGCGGAATCTGTGGCGGACTCGGCGGCGGCCTGTTCGCGCGACTGATCCTGCTCGACGACCGCGGTCCGCTCGCCCGCATCGCATCGCTGCGTGCAAAGGGTCCGGTGCGTTTCGCGGCCGCATGCGGACTCGCACTTGCCCTGCTCGGCCTGCTCAGCGGCGGCACGATCTACGGCACCGGCTACCTGCAGGCGCACGCGCTGGTACAGTCGACGCATGGCGCCGCCGCCGAATTCGGCCTGCTCAAGCTTGCTGCGAATACCTTGTCGTACTGGGCCGGCATTCCGGGCGGCATCTTTTCGCCGGCGCTCGCGGTCGGTGCCGGCATGGGTCACACCTTGTCGGGACTGTTTGGCAGCACCGACCCGACCGTGGTCGTACTGCTCGGCATGGCCGCCTTCCTTGCCGGTGTGACCCAGGCCCCCTTGACGTCGGCCGTGATCTCGCTCGAACTGACCGCCAACCAGAGCCTGGTCATCCCGATCATGGCCGTCTGCTTGCTGGCGCGCGGCATTGCGACACTGGCGAGCCCGACACCGATCTATCGCGCATTCGCGCAGCGGCTCGTCGATGACTACGCGAAGCAACATGCCGCCGATGCGCGACCGCCGCCAGCGGACGTACGCCCTGCAGACCATCGGAACGACGTCGCATGAATCCACCCTGGGACGGTTTGCTGCTCGACGCGCGTCTGGCGACGCTGGACGACAACGGTGTCGCCCACGGCCTCATCGAGCACGCTGCGTTGGCCTGGAAGGATGGTCTGCTGACCTTCGTCGGCGCCTGTGCCGAACTGCCTGACGCGCCTGAACAGCTCGCTACAACCATTGAAACCGCCGGTGGCGCACTCGTCACGCCGGGCCTGATCGATTGCCACACGCATCTGGTCTTCGGCGGCGACCGCGCCGAGGAATTCGAGCAGCGGCTGAATGGCGCCAGCTACGAGGACATCGCGCGTCGTGGCGGCGGCATCATGTCGAGCGTACAGGCGACGCGCGAGGCCGATGAGAATGCCTTGCTCGCAGCCTCGTTGCCGCGCGCGCGTGCGCTGCTGCGCGATGGCGTGACGACGATCGAAATCAAATCGGGCTACGGGCTCGATCTCGACAACGAACTGAAGATGCTGCGCGTGGCACGGCGCATCGGCACTGAACTCGGCATCGGGATCAGCACGACCCTGCTGGCCGCGCATGCACTGCCGCCGGAGTTCAAGGATCGCGGCGACGCCTACGTCGACGAAATCTGCACGCGCATCCTGCCTGCCGCCGCGCACGAAGGTCTCGCCGACATGGTCGACGCGTTCTGCGAGCGCATCGCGTTCTCGCCGGCGCAGACACGGCGCGTGTTCGAACAGGCGCGCGCGCTCGGCCTGCCGGTCAAGCTGCACGCGGATCAACTGAGCGATCTCGGCGGCGCCGCGCTCGCTGCGGAATTCGGCGCACGCTCGGCCGAACACCTAGAACACACGAGCGTGGATGGCGTGCGCGCGATGGCCGCGGCCGGCACTGTAGCGGTGCTGCTGCCGGGCGCGTTCTACGCGCTGCGCGAGACGAAGATGCCGCCGATCGCCAGCTTTCGCGAACAGAGCGTCGCGATGGCGGTCGCCAGCGACCTCAATCCGGGAACCTCGCCTGTGTTGTCGCTGCGACTGGCAATGAACATGGCGTGCATCGAACTGCGCCTGACGCCTGAAGAGGCCCTGCGCGGCGCGACCGTGCATGCGGCGCGCGCGCTCGGACTCGACGATCGCGGGACCTTGCGCGTCGGCTTGCGCGCCGACTTTGTCATCTGGAACGCGCAGCGACCCGTGGATTTGTGCTACTGGATCGGCGGCGCGCTCGCGCGCAGCGTGCATGTGGGTGGGCGACGCGTGGATAGGCCGTAGTCAAAGCCCACGAAGGGACCTGCTTTCCCCTCCCCCAGGAGCAGGCAAGACACTGGAAATGGCGCTCAGAGCATGAGCTTGAGCCGGCTCACGAATGATCGGGCTGTGCCGTCGATCGGATCCTTGAACGCCAGGCTCAGCGCAAGCAGTTGCAGCGGCCGCGCGTAATCATCCGCACGATGCTCGGCCAGTTCCGGATAGAGGTCGTCGTTGACGATCGCCGCACCCAGGCCGGCCATCTGCACGCGCAGCTGATGCTTGCGTCCGCCGAGCGGGAACAAGGCATAGCGCCATAACGTGCTTTCTTGCTCGACGACTTCGATACGCGTCTGCGCATTCGCGGCGCCTTCGACTTCGCGCATGCGGAAGAAGGGTTCGCCGCGTTCGATACGGGTTCGCCGCAGCAGCGGAAACGCCTGCTCTGGCAGTGCAGCCGCCAGCGCTTCGTAGCGCTTCACGATCGCCTGCTCGCGAAACAGTGCCTGGTAGCGCGAACGCGTGGCCGGGTTTGCCGAGAACAGCACGACGCCCGCGGTGCCGCGATCGATGCGATGCAACGGCGTGAGGTCGGCATTGCCCAGGCGCCGGATCAGGCGTGCCAGCAGCGTCTCCTCGACGTGCCCGCCCGCCGGGGTCACCGACAGGAAATGCGGCTTGTCCGCGACGACGAGGTCGGCGTCCGCATGCAGGATCGTTTCGGCGAAAGGGACAGGCGCCTCCGTCGCCACCTCACGGTAGTAGTAAACCTCCATGCCGACGCGATACGGCGTCTGCGCATGCAGCGTACGGCCGCTGTCATCGAACACGCGACCGCGCTCGAAGCGGCTCAGCCATGCGCTCCGACTGATCGCGGTGAAGTGCGCGCACAGCCCATCGAGCAGGCTCGGCCACGCGCCCGGCGGCAATTGCAGGCGGCTGGCGGCGACGCCGTTGTGTGGGGGAAGCGGCGCGGACATCGTGGCTGACTGCACACAGGAAGACGACGATCATGACGCACGCCGACATCGAATGGCGGACTCGGCGATAATTGCCGGCATGATCGACGAATTCGACATCGATGCGGCCGACATCGACCCCAGTGTCCACTGCGCGGACTGCGAAGCCGTCTGCTGCCGCCTGACCGCGCTGCTGATGCCGGACGATGCCGTCCCCGCGTGGCTGACCACGCACGACGAACACGGTCTCGAGCAGATGGCCAAGGGCGACGACGGCTGGTGCATCGCGCTCGATCGCGACAGCCTGCGCTGCACGATCTACCCGCAGCGACCCGAAGTCTGTCGCAGCTACGACATGGGCGGCGCCTTCTGTCGCGACGAGCGCGCGGGCTGGTATGGCAACAGCGCGGCGGGCATTCCGATCAGGGTCGTCAATGGTGTCGGTTGAGGCGATCGCTTCGACCCCTGCAACAGCAACGCCCTTCGATGCCGTGATCATCGGCGGCGGCGCCGCCGGCTTGATGTGCGCGGTCGCGGCCGCTCAGCGTGGCCGGCGCGTTCTCGTCGTCGAGCATGCGAACCGCGTCGGCAAGAAGATCCTGATGTCCGGCGGCGGTCGCTGCAATTTCACCAATCTCGGCACGACCGCGCAGAATTTCGTCTCCGCCAATCCGCACTTCTGCAAATCCGCGCTAGCACGCTATACGCCGGCCGACTTCGTCGCCTTGGTCGAACGCCATCGCATCGCCTATCACGAGAAGGAACTCGGCCAGCTGTTCTGCGACGACTCGTCGAAGCAGATCGTGCGCATGCTGCTCGACGAATGCGCCAGCGCGAAGGTGCGCGTCGAAACGAGCTGCAGCATCGAGCGCGTGCGCAAGACTGACGCTGGGTTCGTGATCGATACCTCGCTCGGCCGCGTCGCCGCCGATGCGCTCGTCGTCGCCTGCGGCGGCCTGTCGATTCCGAGCATGGGCGCCAGCGGATTCGGTTACGAACTGGCGCGCCAGTTCGGCCACCACGTGTTGCCGACACGCGCCGGACTGGTCCCGCTGACCTTGAGCGGCACGCATCAGGAACGCATGGCGGATCTGGCTGGCGTCGCGTTGCCGGTGGAGGCGCGCAGCAACGGCATGGCATTCCGCAACGCGATGCTGATCACGCATCGCGGCATCAGCGGGCCGGCGATCCTGCAGATTTCCTCGTACTGGAATCCCGGCGACGACCTCCGGCTCGATCTGCTGCCCGATACCGATGCGTTCGAGTGGCTGCGCCAGCAGCAGGCCGAACGCCCCGCCGCCGAATTTCGCAGTGTGCTGGCCGATGCGCTGCCAAAGCGCTATGCACAGCGCCTGTGCGAGTACGCGTTCGTCAGCAAGCCGATGCGTCAGTATCGCGAGGCGGAATTGTGCACCATCGCAGCGCAATTACACGACTGGCCGCTGGTCGCCAGCGGCACCGAAGGCTATCGCACCGCCGAGGTGACGCTCGGCGGCGTCGACACCGACGAACTCTCCTCGTCCACGATGCAGTCGCGGCGTGTGCCCGGCCTTTACTTCATCGGCGAGGTCGTCGACGTGACCGGCTGGCTCGGCGGCTACAACTTCCAGTGGGCGTGGGCGT
>JBDTYM010000067.1:0-21471 GCA_040005635.1 Dokdonella sp.
GGCGTCGAAGCGAACATGGGCAAGCCCAAGGTCAGCTTCCGCGAGGCGTTCGGCAATCGCGTCGAACACACCTACACGCACAAGAAGCAGTCCGGTGGTTCGGGCCAGTTCGCCGAAGTGAAGATGATCTTCGAGCCGGGCGAGCAGGGTTCGGGCGTGGTGTTCGTCGACGAAATCGTCGGCGGTCGCATCCCGCGCGAGTTCATCCCGTCGGTCGAATTCGCGATCAAGAGCGAATCGCGCCAGGGCCAGATCGCCGGCTACGAAGTCGTCGACTTCAAGGCGCGCCTGATCGACGGCAAGTACCACGACGTCGACTCGTCCGCGCTCGCGTTCGAAATCGCCGGCAAGCAGATGTTCCGCGAAGCACACAAGATGAGCCGGCCGAAGCTGCTGGAACCGTCGATGCGCATCGAAGTCGTTACCGAGTCCGAGTATCTCGGCGACATCATCGGCGACATGAATCGTCGTCGCGGCACGGTCAGCGACCAGGGTCACAAGGGCATGCAGGCGTACGTGCAGGGCTTCGTGCCGCTCGCCGAAATGTTCGGCTACATCAACTTCCTGCGCTCGGCCACACGCGGTCGCGGTACGTTCACGATGGAGTTCGATCACTACGACGAAGTGCCAGCGAGCCTGGTCGACAAGCTGATGGAGAAGGAAGCGAAGTAGGTTTTCGCTCCGAGACCTTCGCAGAGAGGGCGCCGGCGACGGCGCCTTTTTTGTTGAACGATGTCACGCCATCGCGCGGCCATTTGCTGGTGCCGGGAGAGTCGGCGCTACCGGCGAAGCAGGGATGGTGCGGATCAATCGCGTCAGCTGCAGCCAATCGGCGCACACTGTGCGCGAACGGGGGCGGGACCACGCCGATCCGAACATCTTTCGTTGTCTGTGAGCCACCATTCCCGCAGGAGTGATGCTACGCCGCGATGGACGCCGTACCCGATCTCATGTTCGGCCTGCTCGCCGCCATAGGCGGAGGCCTGCTCGTGGGTGTGGAGCGGGAGCGGAACAAGGGCGAGGGTGTCCAACGAAGCGCGATAGGCATCCGGACATGCATGCTGGCAGCCCTCCTCGGCGCCGTGGCCGCGTTGCTTGGCCCCCACGCGATCGCGATCCTCGGTCTTGGACTCATCGTTCTGACCCTGTCGGCCTACTGTCGCGCGCAGTCAAGCGATCCCGGTCTGACGACGGAGTTCACGGTGCTGGCGACATTCGCCCTTGCAGCGCTTTCGATGACGCGCTCGCAGCTCGGTGCCGCGCTGTTCGTTGGGCTGGCCATCATCCTCGTCAGCAAGCAGACCCTGCACCGGTTTGCACGGCACACGTTGAGCGAGAACGAACTCCAGGATGCACTCATTCTGGCAGCCTCTGCCCTGATCGTGATGCCGCTGCTACCCGATCACGCCATCGATCCGCTGAACTTGCTCAACCCGCGCAAGCTCTGGTTGTTCGCGATCCTGATGATGTCGATCAATGCAGCCGGTCACATCGCGCTGCGCGTCCTCGGTCCTGGTCGCGGCCTTGCGTTGTCGGGGCTTCTTGGTGGCTTCGTGTCGAGTGCCGCGACCATCGCAGGATTGGCACAGCGCGCCCGGGAGCACCCGCGGCTGCTCGCCGAATGCGTCGCCGGCGCGCTATTGTCGAATATCGCGACTGTGCTGCAATTGGCGGTCATTCTGCTCGCGGTCTCGGTCGATCTGTTGTGGCATCTGGCGATGCCGCTGGTCGTTGGAGGGCTGCTGGCGCTCGGTACGGGAGCGATGGCGCTGTGGCGTGCTCGGCGCGTTTCGTCCGAAGGCGACACTGCAGGCAATGGCCGCGCCTTCTCGCTGATCCAGGCGCTCGTGTTCATGCTCATCGTCAGCCTCGCACTGCTGATCGGGGAAGCCTTGCGTCGCTGGCTGGGGTTTGGCGGCATGCTCGCGGCGGCAGCGGCGACCGGCCTTGCCGACGTCCACGCTGCGACCGTCGCACTGGGGCAGCTCGTCTCGTCAACGGGAGTTCCGGTGGACGAGGCGGGTCTCGGTGTCGCGCTAGCGTTCGCAGCGAACTCGTTGACGAAGTGCGCGCTGAGCGTTGCCGGCGGCCGCGGCTACGCGTTGCCTGTTGCCGGCGGCATTGTCGTGATAAACATCGGCTTCCTGGCGGCCGTGTTCCTGTTTTGATGCGCTACCGGACGAGGCTATCGCCTGTTGCTACGGAAACGTAAGCCGACCTGCGTACGCTTGTGGGCTTGGGAAGCCGCGCCTATAGTCCGTGCAACGACCTATACGGTGCAGCGGGGGCACTTTCGGATGACCGAGTCACCGACTCCTGCGACCGGTCCGCGTCAGACCGATCAATTGTTCGCGCTGGTTTACGAAGAGCTGCGGCGCATTGCGCGCAAGCGGCGGCGGCAGGCCGGCAGCCCGGCCACGCTCGATACGACCGCGCTGATCAACGAGACCTATCTCAAGCTCGCCTCCGCACGCGAGTCGGCCGGCTACTCGCGCGCGCATTTCCTCTCGCTCGCCGCGCGCGCCATGCGCCAGGTGCTGGTCGACCATGCGCGCAACCGCGCGCGCTACAAGCGCGGCGGCGATGTCGCGTTCACCACGCTCAATGCCGATTCCGAGAACTCTCCGGCCGGCGGCAATCTGTTCGAGGTGCTCGCGCTCGATCGCGCGCTGGGCGATCTCGCCGCGCTCGACGAGAGCGCCGGCCAGCTGGTCGAGTGGCATGTCTTCGGCGGTCTCACGCTGGAGGAGATCGCGCAGCTGCAGAACGTCAATGTGCGCACCGCGTTCCGGCGCTGGCGCTCGGCGCGCGCGTATCTGGTGCAGCAGCTCGGGCAACAGGATGGCAATGATGGACCGCACGCGCTGGCAGCGGATCAGCGCGATCTTTGATCGCGCGGTCGAGCTGGCGCCTGCCGAGCGTGCGGCCCTGCTCGAGCAGGAATGCGCCGGCGACGCGCAGTTGCGCGTCGACGTCGAGGCGATGCTGACCGCCGATATGGCCGGCGACACCTTCGATGCGCGCGCGCACGACTTGCGCGGAAGCGTAGCGAGTGACTGGGTCGAATGGAACGCGTCGCTCGACGGCCAGCTCATCGGGGCCTGGCGTGTCGTGCGCGAGATCGGCCGCGGCGGCATGGGCCAGGTCTTCCTGGCCGAGCGCGCCGATGGCCAGTTCGAGCAGCAGGCCGCGCTCAAGCTGATCAAGCACGGCATGGACAGCGAGGCGGTGCTGGTGCGCTTCCTGCGTGAGCGGCAGATTCTCGCGCGTCTCACCCATCGCAATATCGCGCGCCTGATCGACGGTGGCATCGCGCCGGACGGTCGTCCCTACTTCGTCATGGAACACGTCGACGGCGTGCCGCTGCCGCGCTTCTGCGCCGAGCAGCACAGCCCGCTGGAAGAACGGCTGCGTCTGTTCTTCGGTATCTGTGCGGCGGTGCAGTTCGCGCATCGCCAGCTGGTCGTACACAGCGATCTGAAACCGTCGAACGTTCTCGTCAGCGCCGCCGGCGACGTCAAGCTGCTCGACTTCGGTATCGCCCGCCTGCTCAGCGATCAGGAGCACGGCGGCGATGCGCCGACCGTGGACCGGCCGCTGACGCCGGCCTACGCGGCGCCGGAACAGTTGCGCGGCGAGCCGGTCACCACCACCACCGATGTCTATGCGCTCGGTTGCCTGCTGTACGAACTGTTGACCGGCGAGCGCCCGTTTCGCCTGCACGACGAGCCGTCGGTGGACCAACTGCGCCACGTGCTCGACGCGACCGGTCCGACCGCGCCGAGTCAGCTGCGCCTGCCCGATGCACCGGTGCCGCCGAGGCGGTTGCGTGGCGATCTCGACACGATCGTGCTGAAGGCGCTCAAGCGCGAACCGGACCGCCGCTACGCCACGGTCGACGCGTTTGCCGAAGATCTCAAGCGCTATCTCGCCGGGGCGCCGATCGCCGCGCATCGCGACAGTGCGCTCTATCGCACGCGCAAGTTCGTCGCGCGACATTGGATTGCCGTCGCCGCTTCCGCGATCGGCGTGGTCATGCTGACGGCCGCGATCGGCGTCGCACTCTGGCAGGCGCATGCGAAAGCGGGCGAAGCGCAGGCCTCGCGCGAAGTCGCCGAATTTCTGGTCGGATTGTTCGCGGCCTCCGATCCTACGCATACGCGCGGTGCGTCGGTCAGTGCGCAGAACCTGCTCGATCAGGGTGCCGAACAACTGAGTCAACGGCGGCTCGCCAATCCGGTCTTGCGCGCGCGATTCCTGCAGACGATTGCCACCAGCTATGCGGCGCTCGGTTTGTACGATCGCGCGCTGCCGCTCGCCGAACAGGCGTTCGAGCTGCGCCGCCTGAATCTGGAGGAGGCGGATCCGGCGTTGTCCGAAAGCATGGACAGCGTTGGCCAGATCCACGCGCTGATGGCCGACTACACGCACGCCGAACCGTTGCTGCGCGAGGCCCTGGCGCTGCGTCGCGCGCACCTCGCGAACGACGATCCCGCCGTCATCGAAAGCCTCGGGCATCTCGGCAGGCTGCTGCAGGATCGTGGCGACTTCCAAGCCGCTGATACGCCGTTCCGCGATGCGCTCGACCGCGCCGAACACCGCTTCGGGGCCGACAGCGCCGAAGCCGCCCATTGCATGGACGATCTGGCGACGAATTTGCAGAACATGGGCAAGCCAACAGACGCGCAGGCGCTCTATCGTCGCGCGCTGGCGATCCGCGAACGTGAGCTCGGCAGCAATGATCCTGATGTTGCGATATCGCTGCACAATTTGGGCGTCAGTCTCAACGCTATCGGAAGCTATTCCGAAGCAAAGCTAGTTTTGCAGCGCGCGCTCGCCATCCGTCAGCGCATTTATGGTGATACGCATCCACTGGTCGGTTTCACTCAACTGGAGCTTGCTTCCGTGCTGGAAAGCACCCGTGATCTCGACGCATCCCAATCGCTCGCGCAGCAGGCCCTGGCGATCTTCCGCAGAAATCTCGACGAGGGGCATCGCAAGATCACCGACGCGCTCAATCTGCTTGGAATCGTGCGCATGGACCAGCGCGCCTACGACGAAGCGATTCCGTTGTTTCGCGAACTCGTCGAGCGCCACCGGCGTACGCTCGGCGTCGATCATCCCGATACCTTGGCAGCGCAGGACAACCTTGCCTACAGCCTGTATTACTCCGGACACCTGGAAGAGGCCGAGGCATTGCAGCGGGATGTGGCCACCAAGATCCGCAGCGACGACGGCACCGGTATTAACGTCATGAACCTGCAGAACCTCGCGCGGACGCTCGAGCGGCAGGGCCGCATGGAAGAGGCCCTGCAGGCGGCGCGGCAGTCGCTCGAATTGCAGCGCGATCTGACCGACGAACGCTCGCGCCCTTACGCGCTTGCGTTGCGTGAACTCGGGTTGGCCGAACAGCTGAGCGGTGACCGACAGGGCGCGGAAAAGCACTTTCGTGAGGCGCTGGCCTTGGTGGAACAGATTGCGCCGGCCGGCGGTTTTGGTACGTTTGGCTGGAGAATCTCCTACGCTGATTTGCTCGTCGAGGTTGAACGCTGCAATGAAGCAACGCCTTTGCTCCAGGCAGCTCTGCTGGAGCTCGACAAGACAACGACGGCCGATCCGATGTGGCGCCTGCAATCGGAGTTGCTGCTCGGGGCCTGCCAGCGAACCGCCGGCCAAGTCGCCGAAGGCAGGCAGCGCATGAACCGCGCACGCGCCTCCTTGCGGACGCTGCCTGCGATCACCTTCGACCTGTACCCGCAAAGCCGCCGATTGTTCAATGAATCCTGACCGTGTCGGCGACGGGCCTCCCTCAAACGGCGCCGACCGTCGCCATCCTCGGTTCGTGGTGGAGTCGATGCAGGCCCTGGTCGATCAGCTTGCGCGCGGACGCTTGGAACAGCTTGGCCAGTTCTTCAAACTTCGTTGCCTCGACGGCAAACTGGAATTGCGCGCCGGCAACTAGCAGACCGAAGGCATGCTGCGCTTCGGGCCCGATGGGCAGCTTCCATGGATTCGGACCTGGACCCGCGGCGAGCGGAAGGCGAGCCGACCGTCCGTGCGAAAGATCGCTCACGAACGAATGGATCGGCGGATCGATGATGGCCATGGCGCTTCCCGGTGGTCCCTTGCCCTTGGTGCCGTCAGTCTGACTGCCGCAGTCGTCGTCGGGCGCACAGCCGTCCTGCACACCGGCCGGATCCTTGGCGCTGCGCGACTTGGCCGCCGCGTCGCCGGTCGACGATTGGCCGGCGGGAGCATCGCCCTCGGGACGAATCGAAAGCATGCTCTGGTCACCCAGTCGTTCGGCCCACTCGATCACCGCAATCGTCACGCGCCGGATATCGGCCAGCACGCCGCCGCGCACGCGCGGACCACCGGGGCCGTGCACGATCGAGTCGTCGCCATCGGGGTCCGGAAACGCGAACGAGCCGATCAGGCTGGCGAGTTGATTCAGGGTCAGTGTGAGGCTGGAGTTCATCAGGGGATCCTCGGTGGAATGGACGGACCGGCGCAACGCACCGGATGCCAGTGGGATACGTGAAACGGCCCCACAATCTGACAGTAACCGCCATCCTACGCCGCCCTGGCCGGCGAATCCGTCAATCCTTCGGCAGCGGTTCTGCGACGAGGATCGCAAAACTGCCCGGTTTCAGCGCGGGTCGGGGTTTGGGTTGTCCGGCGACCGCTGCGGGTGCCGGCTCGAACTCGGCCGCGGCGAGGAAGACCCGGTGCGAGACCGGATCGAGCGCGAGCGTGCGCGCGCTCTTCTGCGTCGGCACCGTGGCCGCGACGACGTAGTGATCGGCATCGTCCTGATGGATCACGCTGAGCGTGCCGTCTACCCCGTTTGCGCTGAAGACGAGGTGGCGTTCGGCATCGAATGCAACCGCATCGGGGCCTTGTCCGATCGGCACGGCGGCGACCTGCCGGCCGGATACCGCATTGGTAACGACGAGATGGCCGTTCGCGCAAACCGAGAACAGCCGGTGATTTTTCGCATCGAGCGCAAGGCCGCTCGGCTCCTCGCAGCCCGGCAGTGGCCAGGTCGCGACAAGCTTTGCATGACGCGTGTCGATGACGTCGAGTTCGGCGCGGTCCTCGATGTTCAGATAGATGCGGCCGCTACCGTCGCTGACCGCGAACTCGGGCACGCCGGCGAGTGCGATCGTCGCGACCGGCGCATCGCTGCGTGTGTCGATGACGGTCGCGTCGTGGCTCTTGCCATTGAACGTGAACACCTGCGCGCTGGGCGCGTCGAACACGATCGTATCAGGGTTGTGCCCGGCAATCGGTATCGTCTTCAGTGTTGCAAGCGTGGTCAGGTCGAACACGCTGACGCTGTCGCCGCGGCCATTGCTGGCGTAGCCCTTGTGCAGATTCGCGGCGACGGCGACGCCGTGTACGCCTTCGGTGGGCTGTACCGTGCCCTGCAGCGTGCCGTTGTCGATATTGATGACATCGACATGGTCGGCGCGCGTGACGAACAGACGGCGCGCGGCCGCATCGACGTTGAGATAGTCCCAACGGCTGCTGCCGCCGAGCGTCCAGCGCGCGCCGATCGTGTACGCAGTCGCCGGCGCGGCGGCGGCGGTGGTAAGGCAAGCGAAGAGTGCGAGTGCACCCGGCAGCAGGCGAAAGGTCATGCGTGGCTTCCTGTGGATGGAGTCAAGGACGCGCGGTCGCGCGCGGCGGAAACAGGACATCGACGCGCAAGCCTTCGTGCGTATCGACATCCGCCAGCGTCACCTTCGCGCGATGCAGTTCGGCGATGCGTGCGACGATCGAGAGGCCGAGCCCGCTGCCATCGCTGATGCCTTCGGGGCCACGCCGGAAACGCTCGAACATGGCAGCGCGCAAAGCCGGTTCGATGCCGGGACCATGGTCGCTGATCGACAACCGCGTGCGGCCGCCGTCCAGCACGATTGCAATCTCGATGCGGCCACCGGGAAAGCTGTAGCGCACCGCGTTGTCGAGCAGGTTGCGCAGCAGCGAACGCAGGCCAGGCTCCCAGCCGTCGACGATGCGTGCTGCCGGGTCGATCGCGACGACGATCTCGTGATCCTTCTCGGCGACGCGGATATCCAGTTCCTGCAGTTCCGCCTCGACGCAGTCGCCGAGATCGACCGGCGTCAGCACCTGCGTCGAACCCGCCGAATCCCAACGCGCGAGATCGAGCATCTGGTTGACGATGCGGCTGAGGCGGTCGAGTCCCTGCGTCGTCTGCTGCAGCGCCTGCGCGCGCGCGGCGTCCGAGGTGGCGGCCGCGGCGTTCTCGACATGCAGCAGGGCGCCAGCCAGCGGCGTGCGCAACTCGTGCGCGGCGTTCGCGGTGAACTGGCGCTCGTGCTGCAACAACACGCGCAGGCGACTCAGCAGTCCATTCAACGAAGCGACGACCGGCTCGACCTCCTGCGGCAGATCGGCCATGCCGAGCGGGTCGGTCTTGTCGGGGCGACGCTCGGCCAGGCGTTCGGCGAGCACGTGCAAAGGTGCCAGTCCGCGCCGCACGGCCCACCCCACCAGCAACGCCAGCAGCGGCAGGCCGATCAGCAGCGGCGCGATCGCCTCGACCGCGAGCGCGCGCGCGATCTCGCGACGGCTGTCGTAGCGCTCGCCGACGCGCACCCAGTTCTTGTTTTCGCCGAGCAGGGTGAAGACGCGCCAGTGGCGACCATTGATCGGGATGTCGGCGAAGCCGGCCGGCGCGGCATCGAGCGGCACGCTGGCGAGATTCTCCGAATTGAGCAGCAGCTGGTTCGCATCGTTCCAGTACTGGAAACCGATCTGCATCTCGTAGCTGTGGCCGCGCACCGTCATCGGTTGCTTGCCATGTTCGCGGCGCCAGCTGGCGACTTCGACCGGAGCATCGCCGTTCGGCAACGGTGTACCGACGTCGCCGACCAGCGCACTGATCGTGCGCGCGTTCTGCGCGAGACGCGCGTCGCTGAGCTCGTCGACCTCTTCCATCATGAACAGATAGCTCAGCACGACCAGTGGCAGCAGCACGGCAGCGAGGCAGGCCAGCACGAGCACGGAGATGCGCGCCTTCAACGAGCGCATCATGGCGCGGAATCCTTGACCAGCAGGTAGCCGAGACCGCGTACCGTACGGATCGCTTCCGGCGACAGCTTGCGTCGCAGCGCATGCACGTGCACTTCGAGCGCATTGCTCTCGACGCCGTCGTTGCCGTACATCGCCTGCTCCAGCGTATCGCGCGTGACGACGCGACCAGCGCGTTCGGCAAGCGTGCGCAGCAGCAGGAATTCGGTGCGCGACAGTTCCAGCGACCGCCCTGCGTAGCTGGCCGAATGCGCCAGGGTGTCCAGACTCAACTCGCCCGCTTCGACCAGCCGGCCGGCCAGACCATGCGCGCGCCGGTGCAGCGCACGCAGGCGTGCGGCGAGCTCGTCCAGATGAAAGGGTTTGACCAGGTAATCGTCGGCGCCAGCGTCGAGGCCCTCGATGCGGTCGGACACGTGATCGCGCGCGGTCAGGATCAGTACCGGCATGTGGATGCGGTCGCGGCGCAGCGCCTTCAGCACATCGATGCCATCGAGCGTACGCCCATCGACGCGCGGCAGACCGAGGTCGAGCAGGGTGACGTCGAACGCGCCAGCGCGCACGGCCGCCAGCGCAGCAGCGCCGTCGCGTACCCATTCGCAGGTATGCGACCAGCGCGCCAGCGCATCCTGGATGCCCTGGCCGAGCAGGCCATCGTCTTCGACCACCAGTACGTGCACGCGCGTCCACCGCTTGAATGGCTGGCAGCGTAGGCGCGCCGGCTTAGGTGAACCTTAACGCCTGCGGCGGGAAATCACGCCATTGCCTACGGCGCCGGGGGCGTCGACCGCCACTCACGCCGACGCGGCGCCGCCGATCCAGCTGCGTCGCACCTCGAAGCGGTCATCGAGCTCGACCAGATCTGCGTGCATTCCCTGCGCAATGCGCCCATGCGAACGCGCCAGTCCGAGGAAATCCGCCGGATAGGTCGATGCCATGCGTGCGGCCTCGTCGAGCGGGATGTCCAGCGTCGCGATCGTGTTGCGCAATGCGCCGGCCATGTCGAGCGCCGAGCCTGCCAGCACGCCATCGGCCGTCTCGCAGCGGCCATCGCGGCAGGTGATTGTCGCGCCCGCAAGCACGTAGGTGTCGCTGTCGGCACCGACCGGCGGCATCGCGTCGGTGACGAGCATGAGCTTGCCGCGCGGCTTCGCGTTCGCGGCGACACGCAAGGCGGCCGGATGCACATGATGGCCGTCGACGATGATGCCGCACCAGCTGTCGCGATCCTCCAGCGCGGCACCGACCACGCCGGGCGCGCGTCCCTGCAGCGGCGACATCGCATTGTATAAATGGGTAAAACCGCGTGCGCCGGCAGCGAGTGCGGCACGCGCCTCCTCGTAGCTCGCGGCGGTATGACCGATGCAGACGATCACGCCGCGTGCGACGAGTTCGCGCACGACCTCCGGCGATACCTGCTCTGGCGCCAGTGTCAGCACGGTCACGCCCTGGCGCAGCGAACAGACCAGGTCGATCTCGTGCGCACCCGGCACGCGGAATTTCGCCGGGTCGTGTGCACCGCGCCGCGCCGGCGCGATATACGGTCCCTCCAGGTGGATGCCGAGCACGCCGGGTACATGCTGCGTGATCGCGGCATCGACCGCGGCGATCGCGGCGCGCATGACGTCGGCATCGTCGCTGATCAGCGTCGGCAGGAAGCCGGTCGTGCCGTACTGCCGATGCGCCGCGCCGATGCGGCGGATCGTGTCGACCGTCGGCGCATCGTTGAACAGCACGCCGCCGCCGCCATTGACCTGGATGTCGATGAAGCCCGGCAGCAGCAGGCGACCGGCAAGATCGTGCACGTCGGCGCCGCGCAGGCGTGCGTCATCGGCGTTTGTCAGTGCGGCGATGCGACCGCCATCGAGCAGCACGTCGAGATCGTCGCGCCAGCCCGCCTCGGTCAATACGCGACCCCGCGTCAGCAGCGTCGCCATCAGACCGTCTCGGTGATCTTGTTCAGATGCGGCGGCGCGTCCGGATCGCGACCGCGCCGCAGCGCGAGTTCGTTCGCCGCGCCGTAGAAGCGATGCACCGCAACCAGCGGCGCGCAGACCGGATCCAGTTTGGGCGGCAACGCCAGCGTGGCACCGTCGTCGCCGCCGGCGACCCAGACGCGAGCCCCGCGCGCGCGGAACTTCGCGGCGACCGCCAGCGTGCTGTCCTGCGAGTCGTCGTCCTGTGCGAAAAACAGTACCGGAAAATCGCGTTCGACCAGGGCCATCGGCCCATGCTGCACCTCGGCCGCGCTGAACGCCTCCGCATGCAGGCCGCAAGTTTCCTTGAGCTTGAGCGCGGCTTCCTGTGCGGCCGCGAGGCCGAGCCCGCGGCCGACGACGAACAGGTTCTGTGCATCGACGAGGCCGTCGACCAGCGGCGACCAGTCCAGCGGCCAGCCCGCTTCGAGCGCTGCCGGAATGCTGTCGAGTGCAGCGCGCAGGCTGTCGTCCTGCTTCCACTCCGCCACCAGATGCAGCACCGCGGCGAGCGAACAAAGGAAACTCTTGGTTGCGGCAACGCTGCGTTCGGGGCCGGCATGCAGCGGGATCAGGAAATCGGCTGCTTGCGCGAGCGGCGAATCCTCGACGTTGACCATCGCGACGACGCGTGCGCCGGCACGCTTCGCCGCTTCCGCCTGACCGACCAGATCGGGGCTGCGGCCCGACTGCGAGATCGCGATGAACAACGCGCCTTCCAGATGTTGCGCGGCCGCGTAGATCGACTGCACCGAAGGCGCAGCCGAACTGGTCGTCACGCCGAGGCGCGTCTCGAACAGGTATTTCGCATAGGTCGCCGCGTTGTCCGAGCTGCCGCGTGCGCCGGTCGCGATCAAACGCGGTGGATCGCGGCGCAGCACGGCGGCGAGTCCGCGCACGATGCTCGCGTTGCATTCTATCTGGTGCGCGATCGCCGTCGCGGACTCGCGCACTTCCTGGTACATGTGGGTGGACTCGGCGGCGCGCGGTGCAAGGTTCGACATATCAATCGCTCTTCAGTTCGGCAACGAAATCGTAGGCATCGCCGCGGTAGTGGGACCAGGTCAGCTCGACGGCGCGACCGTCGGCGAGGAAGCCGCGGCGTTCGATCAGCAAGCCGGCGCTGCCGGTCTTGACCTGCAGCAGCCGCGCAGCTTCGGCATCGAAGGCGACAGCACGAAGACGCTGCAACGCCCGCTGCGGCCGCATGCCGCGTCGGTCGAGCGCGGCATACAGTGAATCGCGCACGCCGCGCGCGCTCGCCAGCGCGAACGCCGGCACGGTGCTGCGTTCGAGCGCGAGCGGCTCGTCCCCGGCGTAGCGCAGCCGGCGCAGGCGCACGACGCGCGCACCCGGCGCAAGATTCAGCGCCATCGATTCGTCCGGCGTCGCCGCGCCGCTTTCGCTGGCGAGCGTCTCGCTGCGCGGATCGAGGCCGCGTGCGCGCAGCTCGTCGGAAAAACTGGTCAGGTGCGAGAACGGCCGCACGATACGCGCGCTGACAAACGTGCCCGAACCCTGACGCTGCACCAGCAGTCCATCGGCGACGAGCCCCTCGATCGCCTTGCGCACGGTGACGCGGGAGACCTGATGCTGCTCGGCAAGTTCGCGTTCGCCGGAGAGCGCCTGGCCCGGCGTCAATGCGCCGTTCTCGATCTGCTGCTGCAAGGTGCTGCGCAGGCTGAGGTAGGCGAGTGGGCGGGAGGCGGGCGAATGCGCGGTCGGCGACATTCACTTACTATACCACTTAGATACCAGTTAAGGCCAAAGCAGGAACGTTGTGCCAATGAAGCCATTGGCGGCGTCGGATCTGCGTGCGAGCGATGGGTGGTCCGGGGTCGCTGTCCGATGCGAGGGGACAGGCCACTATCGACCCCTTGGAGACATTGGGCACTCGCGAGGGGATCGCAGCGCAGCCGTGGCTGTTGTCCGATCCTCGCCGGCAAGACCTGACGGCCTGCAGTTGAGCCGAGCGAGTCGGTAATAGGACCACTGATTTGGCGGCGTTTTCAGTGTTCTGTCGGTAACGTGGGTGCGATGACATGCGCGGACGGCGGTGAGACACCCCTTGCGTGCCCGCCGCCAACTCCTCCATACTGAACCATATGGCTCAGTATTCTCCGACGCACTTCAACGCCTCCTTCGCTGCTCTCGCCGACGCCACCCGCCGTGGCGTCCTCGACCAGCTCGCGCGTGGCGATGCCTCCATCACCGACCTCGCCGACAAATTCGAAATGACCCTCACGGGTATGAAGAAACACGTCGGCGTGCTCGAGCTGGCCGGGCTCGTGACCACCGAAAAGGTCGGCCGCGTGCGCACGTGCCGCATCGGCCCGTGCCGTCTCGAGGAGGAAATGGAATGGGTAGCGCGTTACCGCCAGGTGTGGGACGCGCGCTTCGAAGCGCTGGACGGTGTCATCGACGAACTCAAACGACAGGAGAAAGCCCGTGGTCGCAAGAAAAGAAAGTGAATCTCAACGCACGACGGTGCAGAAGAAGTCGGAGCGCGAGGTCGTTGTCACGCGGACGTTCGACGCACCCGCGCGGCTCGTGTTCGAGGCGTGGTCCAAGCCCGAGCTGTTTAAGAAGTGGTGGGTGCCCCGCTCCATGGGCATGACACTTCGCTCGTGTGAGCTGGACGTGCGCGTCGGCGGCAAATATCGCCTTGTGTTCGGCGAAGATCCTGCGAACGCAATGGCGTTCTTCGGTGAGTATCTCGAGGTGGTGCCCAACAAGCGCATCGTCTGGACGAACGAGGAAAGCGGTGACGCGGGATCGGTCACCACCGTGACGTTCGAAGAGCGCGATGGAAAGACGCTGCTCGTCATGAGCGAGCTGTATCCCACGAAGGAAGCGCTCGACGCGGCCGGCACCGGCGCGCAGGATGCGACGCACGAGACGTTCGGACAGCTCGACGAACTGCTCGCAGAGCTATCCGCGCGTTGACTCAGTTCGCGGTGAACCCGGAGGATTACAAGGTCGATGCGACGGCCTTGGCGTAAGCCGTTCCAGCGACAACGTTGCGATGAAGCCCCGCCTTGTGCCGGGCTTCATCGCATCGGGGCGGACTTCCTACCCGAATCTCCGCAAACGGCCACAAGCGGACGCTGCGGAAAGCACGTCCGCCTCCAGACTTCATTTCTGCAGTACGTTTCGGGCTCAACCTCTTGGCAGCTGACCGGCAGACATGACTCGCTCCGCCAACGCGTAGAGACTGGGATCGTTGTAACCACCAGTATTCCACCATTGACCCCAAGTCCAATGTGCGAGGCCAGTTAAGCGGCCTATCATCGTGCGATCCGGCACCGGAAGACCAAACGTCAGCGCATAGGTCCCTTTCAGCGTCGTGCCTTTGACGCCAAGATATTTCAGGTCCTGCACATGGCGAATCGCTAAGTACATTGCCTCGTTCTCGATCAAGTGTGCCCGCTGCGTCGCAGACAAGCTTTGTCTTCCCTCGACCGAATAAATGTCCCGGCCCTGATCGAGCAACTTGGAATCGAGCAAGCCTTTGAAAGGAAATCCCTGAAGAGCTTCGCAGTATCGCCATAGTTCGCTCATTTTGTGCCCGAATCCAACGGCGATTTTGAAAGACGCGTGGGCTGTCACTGCAGATTTCAAATACAGTTCGACGGCATGCGCCGCAGCGAAAATTAACGGACTAAGCGCGACGTGACTGGAGGGCACCGAGAGGATCAGGTACGCACGAGACCATTCGTCAGCACGACCGGCCAACATGCTCCAATCGCCTAGGGTCGGACGCCGGACACTAGTGTCATCCAATGGGCTCATGGCATGTTTCCGTTATAAATTCGAAGCGGAATCCGTCCCGCGAGGCGTCGCAGCAAACAGTACGTCGAGCTCCGACCTCAACGCCCACAACGCGGTGGGTATCTCGACCTGTATGCTCTTCGCATACAGATCGATTGCGCGCGACAGTAGAAGCAACGTGTCCACGAGCAATTCCACGGGAGACGTGGTGTCTGGATGGAGCAGGATTGAATCAACCTCTTGACCATCGGCAGACTTCACTAGATGCCGTTCCAGGTCGCGTGCTCCGTGGTGAGCGGTATTGGAATGAAGCAAATATTTGCCGTAGAAAAAGTCCGTCTGGTTGCCCGCTTTGACCCACTCCCACGTGCTGATCTCGCGAAGCCTCTTCTGCTTGCTCGATTTCAAGAACGCCGTTTCCTCTTGATCGATTTTGCGTAGTGCAGCGTCCAAGTCGGCATCTGTGACTGAACCGTCCGGCCGAGGGTTGCAGGTGCTGAGCAGCTTGCTGATATCTCCCATCGCCTTGCGCCGACGGGGGTAATCCTCGCCGAGATATGCGTCAAGCATCGTCTCGTCCTCTACAAGCGCGGCCAGGCGAAAGAGAGCCTCCATGTTTGCACGAAAAAGAACATCGGCCTCGGTCGACAAACCCGCCTTACTCAGCATGACAATGCCATGCGTTCCCGACAGGATTCGTCCGAAAAGGAGGATGCGGATGATCTTCAACATCTCGTGCTGTCGAATTTCTCCGCTGTTGATAAGAGAGCGCGCCTCGGCCATGAAGCGTTCGGCCAAACCATAAGTGTCGCCCCACTGTTGGACGGAGCGGACGGCCCAATTTTCGTACTGATTCACTATGTTCTATCGCCGGAAGCTGACTGAGCACATAGTGCACTGGTCGCTCCTCCTTGCGAAGGCTTATGACGAACGCTCGCTACATCCTGCGGATGGACGCTTGCGCCATCAATGGGACCTAAAGACAACTCGTCAATGGTACCGGAAAGGAACCGCGGAGCAGTCCGATTTGCGCAGGACGCCGTGACGCGAACTGGGAGATCCAGAGCAAATTCGGTGCTGCTACGCGCAACTTCGACAGATGCGACCCCGGACGAATCGACGGGCATGCCGAGTAACATCACATACAGGGCGATCGAAATATCGCGGCTACAGCTCTCCAGCAGGAAGATCCGACGAGAACACGAATTCAGCGAGGGGAACTGCGCTTGACTCAGGGCAACGATGCAAGAGATAGGCGAACCCGATCCGGCGGCAAGGCGGGTGCTGGCGGTTTCAATTTTCAGGCGCATGCTACCGCTACCTTATACGTATCAATTTTGAGTGGAAGGGCATTCGCTGCCGGCCTGACGCCAGCGAACTGGCCTCCGCTTCATCCCAAGGACGTATCCGTAGAGACCGGAAGCGGTGGCGACGACATCCGCGTCGTGCTAGCCGACGGCGGCTACTTGGAAGCGCAAGCGAGGCGGCGCGCGAAAGCGGGCAAGAAGCTATTCGAGGCCATCGAAAAAATCAGTGGCTCATTGCAGGCGAACCCGGATTGGCGGGGAGCTCTGATCTGCAGTAACAGTTCGAGTGCTCCTATCAGGGACCAGCTTCGAGAGGACATCGAGCGAATCGCTGGTGGCCGACAGGACGATCTGCATGACGTTACCAAGCGCCTCTTGAGACATCTAAGCCGGAAAGGCCTCGACCTGACATCCTTTGCAGCACGCTTCTCTATCATCGTCCTGACTGAAGCGCATCCGCCCGAACTTAATGCTCTTGTGTCCGAACAAACGCCCGCGCTTTGGAAGGTCCTGGTCAATGACGCGCACAGACAAATCGAATTGCGCGGCCGACGGTCTCTCCAGCAACTCGTCGAGGTCGTCACAGCCAATGGGTTCGAACCGCAGGTTCTTTTCAGCGACAGCGCGGCGCGAGCGCTCGCAAGCTACACAAATTGGCTTGCGGAGAAAACGTCAAAATTTCGGATCCCTGGATGCGACACACGAATTCCTGTCGATCGCTGCATAAATCTCAAGATCGTCTTCGAAACTTCGGATGCCGCGACAGAACAGACCAAGGTCGAACCCGAGGGCGTCGTCGAGCGCTACTACGCGACGAGTGGGAAGCGAAGGGATGCGCACAACAGCGACGCCCATTTCGCCATTGATTTCAACCGCCGGGTTGTTCTTATTGGTGGCCCTGGCAGCGGCAAATCGCTCATCCTTCGTCGAATCGCACATCGCCTCGCCCTGCGCGCAGCACCGCTGCTATTCTTTCAACTCCGCGATCTGGTGCGCTTGGTCAATGACGGCGGACGCACATTTTCGGAAGCACTCGCTCATCTGGCGTTCGATGGCTTCCAAGATACTTTTTCGATGCGGCATCAACTCCTCGGTGCCGCAAGGTATTTGATCGCCGACGGATTGGACGAGTGCGGCGAATTTGCCTCCAAAACGGCGGCTTGGCTCAACGACTGGCTGCTCGCACATCCCCAGGTCCAAGCGCTCATAACCACTCGGCCCGTCGGCTTCGATCGACACTGGCTCTCCGAGCCCGCATGGCACCACGCGATCATCCAGCCGCTGGACGAATACGACGTTGACCGCCACCTCGTGTCGTTAGCCAGCGCCATGGGTATATCCCTTGCTGGCGACAGCCCCCTCCGCACCGCACGCGTTGGGAAGCGAAGTGAGGAGCGCGAGAAATCCCGCTGGGCGTCACCGTTAACGATTGCATTGACCGTCTCGCTCATCGCGCAGCGCATCCCTATTCCAGATCACGAAGCCGACCTGCTAGGCAGGTTCATCGACTGCTACCGATCGCATTCCGCCACCGGCCGCGATTCTCCGGTATCCATCGCAGCCCCCATTCTGGACCGCATCCTCGAAAGCATCGCCGCGCAACTGCGCACGAAGCCTTCAATTGAAGCCAGGGAACTACTGAAGAGGGTAGCTGCAGACATTGCTCCGGCGCTTGGAAAACCATCCTTGGCTGCCTGCGATGACGTGAAGCAGACCTTAGACTTTTGGGAGCAGCGCGGGCTGCTGGAGCGCTTGCACGTTGGGCAGGCCTCGTACTACGCCTTCGCGCACATGCAGCTGTGCGAGGTTGTTGCTGCGAGCTACTGGGCAGAGGAACGGACACATAGCCCAGCGCGTTTCGCGGAATGGGTCACGTCAAGTATTTCAGACGCGCAGCAATGGGAAGTAGTGCGTCTAGTCGCGCGGAACGCCGGCGCCTCGGGACTCTTCGATGTCCTGATCGGGAAACATGCACGCGGTGCATCCCACGCCGACGACTTGATCTGCCGTGTTGGCGAGCTTGTTGTTTACGCAGGGGCGGAACGTTCAGACGAGTTCGGTGTGCAGCGGCAACACGCAATCGAGGAATTGTTTCTCTCGACGATCAGGGCCGGCGTCAGGGTCTCTTCGAAGTGCGCTGACTTGTGGATGGATCTTCCATGGACCAGGCGAACTGATAGCCGTAAGACTGAAGCGCAATTGCTGGGATCGAGCGATGAACTCGCGAAACTCTGCGGCGTTGCGTTAAAACTCCACCGTTCACCGGAGAGTCTTGCCGACAGCGAAATCATTGGTGTGCTGCGTTCAGATGGCCAGTCAGGAATAACTGTCACTTCTTCAGGCGGACTATGCATTCAAGCGAGCCCGCCCGGCTGGACGCTGCGCAACAAAGTCCTCGTCCAACTTTTTAAAGGGCTGACTCCTGATTCGCCTGCACTGGTTCTCGACGCCGCACAATGGGCGGTAGGACGTCAGAACTACTCGTCGAATGCTGCTACGGATCTCCTCGCATATGCCGCTGCGGCCGGACTCGACGTTTCCACCGTGGTGGAAAATCGGTCTTGGAAGAACTTCTTCACGGATGAGGACCGGTTGCTCGATCAACTGCAGGACGTTTGGTTCTTGGATGTGCTGACGGAACTGGCGGTCCTGTCAGCCGATGTTCGCTCGCGAACCGCAACCTGCGCTGCTGAATTTCGGGACGTGGGCGCGATCTGGTCGGCGCTGGGCGTTGACCATACATATCTCGACGAGTTCTTGGATCTGTCCGACCCTCCGGACTCGGTGGGGCTGAGAAGTGTCCTGGGTGGAATTTGTGATGTCCTCGGTATCGACAGGACTCGAGTGCTGGACGAAATACGATTGATCCGACCGAGACTAGACGCAGCACCACTGCGATATCTTGGTTCTCTGCTCCCGAAAGTACCGCTGATTGACTTTGTTCCGTTGTCCGACGCGAAGGGGCGGAAATTCCTTCCTGCCGAAGGCATCGTTGACGGGCTGTTTCACGCATCGAGGGCGGTCACCTATGCGTCGGCACGTCTCATTGACGACGGCAACTGCAACGAAAATCTCGCCTCGTTGGTGGACGTCCGATTGCAAGACGCTCCGACAGAGTCGATGAAATGCGTTTCTCTTCTTGCGGAGCATATCTGGGGCGCTAACTCGATCGAGCGCCTTCGGGAAGAGCTGGATAAGGACGCCCGACCAGGCCTGAGCTATTTCGCGGAACGTCTGGTGAAGGAGCCAGACGCCTTGTCGGATTCTAGCCTCTACGAACAAATCCTCCGGTTGGCAGAGCAAGACGATGTCCACGAGGCCGCTCGCCTCGCCGCTCTCCTTCCGCCATTTGCGCCATCCCTTCGCGATCGGGCAAAGCTTCGCAGGCTTCTAGACTATTGGTCGACTCATCATCCGGCGTTCCGCAACGGCGAGCCCAGCTACATTAGCCCAGTGGTTCCTCTGGTGAAAATTCTACGGGCTATGAACGTCTTAACGGAAGACGATCGACTTCGGCTACAACAGATAGACCGTTCCGACGTTCGCGAATCACTCAAGTAGGCGAGAATGACAATCGTGTCGTGTAGCTTCGAATCTGCTGCCGGTTGGCTCGCATCCGCCTAGTCGTGAATTCGGCGAATCAGGCGCGGCTTAGTTCTCCGGGCACTTGCTGCTCGGAAGGAAGCCAGCAGCAATTTGTAACGAGCAGAACTGCCGATAACGAAAATGTCCGCTATGGGTCGATAAGCGACCGTTGATGAAAACTTTCGGCCACACAAACAGCGGCTGAAAATCGAAGGTCGCTGTTCGGCCAGGAACGGACAGTCGAGGTCGCGAATTGGCTACCGGAAACGGGACATTCGGCTCGTATCGGTTTGAGAAACCTGTTGAGTCGTGCCGCCTGGGACCAGCGTCAGCGTTCAACGCGGCAGTGTGCAGATCGCTTGCAACAAATCCCGCCGCACGCAGCATGTGCGCGCTTTAGTTCGGCGAAGAATGAAGGCTTTGCACTCACGGCATCGCCTTCGCATTGGTGGTCGTCGGCAAGCCGACCTTCCGGCAGAACGCGGCGAAGCGCGGGTCGTGCTGGTAGCGCAGCATGAACGGGTCGTAGAGCAGGGTTTGGACACCCGGGTCGCGACTGGCCCAGGCGCGATCCAGCCACTGGAACATGTTGTCCGGGTCGCGGCGCAGCGCGTAGACCTCGGCAATCTGATACGGCGCGAGATCGGCCGATTTGTCGATCAGATGCTTGAGCGCTGCATCGGCGGCGGCATGATCGGAGCCGATCTGCCGCGCCAGCGCCAGGGCCACGTCCTGCCATGCGCCGGGTACTTCCGCCTGCGCCGCGGCCAGCGCGGCTTCGGTATCACCGTGCTGGATTTCGATGACCGCCAGTAGTTCGTGATAACTCTCCGCCGCCGGCTGCAGCGCGATCGCCTTGTGGCTCGCCGCGGCCGCTTCGTCGAGACGACCGAGGCCGGACAGGTAGGCAGCTTGCCAGTTGTACCAGCGCGCGTTCAGCGGATCGGTGGCCAGCGCTTGCTGGGTCAGCCTGACTGCCTGCTCAGAATCTCCCAGCAGCGCAGACAGAACGCCCAGACTGAACAGACTGTCTCCGTCGTCAGGCGCCAGTTGTGTGGCGCGCCGGAATTCCGCCTGCGCGCCGGCCCAGTCGAAGTCAGCGTTGAGCAGCACATTGCCACGCACGACATGCGCCGCTGCGAGATTCGGCTCCAGCGCCAGCGCGGTGTTGACCGCTGCGCGCGCTTTCGTATAAGCCTGCTGGGCTTCTAGGCCGCTGAGGTAAAGCTCGGCCAGGCCGCTCCACGTCCGTGACAGCGCCGCATAGGCGCGGGCGTAGCGCGAATCCGCCTGGATCGCCGCCTGGTACTGCGCGATCGCCTGGCGTATGTCGGCCTCGGTGGTGTGCGCGACGTAGAAGTTGCCCTGCAGGTAGGCGGTATAGGCAGCGAGGTTGCCACTGGGCGGACGGTCGCTCTGCGCCACTGTGCCGCCGCTGTCCAGCAGTTTGGCCTGCAAGGCGCTGGCGACGGCGTGGGTGATGTCATCCTGCAGGGCGAACAAATCCTTGTACGGCCGGTCGTAATGCTGCGACCACAGCGTGCTGGCATCGCTGGTATTGATCAGCTCGGCGCTGATGCGCACGGTGTCGCCGTCGCGACGCACGCTGCCTTCCAGCAGATGCGCCACGCCGAGTTTGGCGCCGATGGTCTGCGCATCGTCCTTCGTGTCGCGGAACTGGAATGCGGAGTTGCGCCCGATCACCTTCAGGCCGGCAAACTGCGACAGCGCGTTGATGAAATCCTCGGACAGGCCGTCGGAGAAATACTGCT
>JBDTYM010000068.1:0-21239 GCA_040005635.1 Dokdonella sp.
GCATCGTCGACGGCACCGCCCTCAACCTTTGCAGCCATCAGATCTATCTTGTTGTAGACCAGCACCTGCGGCAGATCGTCGGCGCCGATCTCGGCCAGCACCGTCTCGACATCGGCGATGCGCTCGTCGCGCTCGGGATCGGAGGCATCGATGACGTGCAGCAGCAGATCCGCATCGCGCGCCTCGGCCAGGGTCGAACGGAACGCAGCTACCAGATCGTGCGGCAGGTCGCGGATGAAACCGACGGTGTCGGCGAGCAGGATCGGACCGCAGTCGAGGCCGTCGAGACGGCGCAGGGTCGGATCCAGCGTTGCGAACAGCTGATCGGCGGCGTACACCGCCGAGCCGGTCAGCGCATTGAACAGGGTCGATTTGCCGGCATTGGTGTAGCCGACAAGCGCGACCACGGGCAGCGCGTTGCGCTGGCGCGAGCGGCGCGCGGTCGTTTGCTGCGTCTCGACCTTCTGCATGCGCTTCTGCAATTGCTTGACGCGATCGCCGAGCAGGCGGCGATCGAGCTCTAACTGCGTTTCGCCGGGACCGCGCAGGCCGATCGCACCACCGCGCTGGCGCTCCAGATGGGTCCAGCCACGCACCAGGCGCGTCGACATGTGCTTCAACTGTGCAAGTTCGACCTGCAACTTGCCTTCGTGCGAACGCGCGCGCTGCGCGAAAATGTCGAGAATCAGGCCGGTGCGGTCGACGACGCGGCACTCGGTGAGTTTTTCGAGGTTGCGCTCCTGCACCGGGGTCAGGGTGTGATTGACCAGGATCAGGTCAGCATCGAGCGCCACGCGCTGCTCGCGCAGTTCCTCGGCCTTGCCGGTACCGACGTAGTAGCGTGGATTCGGGCGCTCGACGCGTGCCGTCAAGGTGCCGACCACACGCGCGCCAGCCGAGCGTGCGAGCTCGCCGAACTCCTCCAGCGCCAATGGATCGTGCTGACCCGGCGCCTGCGGCAGCAGCAGTAGCGCGCGCTCGCCTTTTTTAGATCGTTCGAACAGCGGGATTCACCTGCACAACGTGGGCTGACTTGATGGCGTCCGCCGGAGCGGACTTCAAGTCCACTGTCGACTCGCCCACGCGCTTGCGGTCAGGCGTGACCTTCCTCGACCACGTCGCCGGTGCCGCCGCCGACCTGCGCGCCGTCCGGGCCACCGACGCGCACGTTGCGCGAGGGCACCACCGTCGAGATCGCATGCTTGTAGACCATCTGGCTCACAGTGTTGCGCAGCAACACGACGAACTGGTCGAACGACTCGACCGTCCCCTGCAGCTTGATGCCGTTGACCAGATAGATGGACACCGGCACGCGCTCACGTCGCAACGCATTCAGAAACGGATCCTGCAATGACTGCCCCTTGGACATGGTCTTGTTCTCCAACTCCCGAGATTCCCGAACCGGTAAAAATTCGCGCGGCGCATCAGACCATCAATCGCGCCCGCTCCGATTCAACCAGTATTCAGCTTTCCGAGCCATCTTAACGATTTGTTCTCGCGAAGAAAATGGCTTGGCGCACATTACGCAAGCGTGCGAGCCGCCTCAGCCATGAAATCGGACACCGCGTCGGCCACAACTTCGGCCAACGTGGGTCGATCCGGGTCGAACCAGCGCGCATCGAGCTCACTTCGTAGCCATGTGGTCTGGCGCTTTACCAATTGCCGCGTTGCAAAAATTGCCTGTTGGCGAAACGTGGCGTGGTCGATCGCTCCGCCCAGATGTGCCAACGCCTGCCGGTAGCCGACTGCGCGCATCGCTGGCAGGTCCGGCTGCAGCGCGCAGTCGTCGTACAGCCGGCGCGCCTCGTCGAGAAAACCGGCCGCCAGCATCGCATCGAAGCGCTGCGCGATGCGAGCGTGCAATGGCGCCCGATCCGCCGGCACCAGGGCCAGCTTGAGTACCCGCCAAGGCAGGCGCCCGCGCTCCCCGCCGAGCTGTTCGCTGAGCGGCCGGCCGGTCAAGGTGATGACTTCGAGCGCGCGCTGAATGCGTTGCGTATCGGCCGGCCGGATACGGGCTGCGGCGGCCGGGTCGGCGATCGCAAGGCGCGCATGGAGCGCCGCCCAGCCCGAGCGGGCCGCTTCCGCTGCGAGCAGCGCACGCACTTCGGAATCGCCATCCGGCAATGTCGACAGGCCATGTTCGAGGGCGCGAAAGTACAGGCCAGTGCCGCCTACGAGCAGCGGCACCCGTCCGGCAGCGCCGATCTCGCGCATCGCGACCAGGGCGTCGGTGCGAAACTCGGCCGCGGAGTACGGCTGCGCTGGCTCGCGAATGTCGATCAGGCGGTGCGGGTGCCGCGCCAGAGTCTGCGCATCCGGTTTGGCGGTACCGATGTCGAGGCCGCGATAGACCAGCGCCGAGTCGACGCTGATCAGTTGCAACGGAAACCTTTCGGCCAAATCGCAGGCAAGCGCCGTCTTGCCGGTTGCGGTCGGCCCCATTAGAAAAATCGCCGGCGGACGCTGGTCGGTGGACGTCATCATCCGATTCTAAAGAACGCGGAGCGATCGCGCGGCAGCGGAGCTTAGGCGGTCCTATAATCGCGCCCCTCGCAAACCCCGCCCCGCAGGAACAGCACGATGTCGCAAGCGATGATGAAGGCCCTGGTCAAGCGCGAAGCCGCGCGCGGAATCTGGATGCAGGAAGTGCCGGTGCCGGAGATCGGCCCGAACGACGTGCTGGTCAAACTCGAGAAGACCGCGATCTGCGGCACCGATCTGCACATCTACAAGTGGGATGAGTGGTCGCAGCGCACGATCAAGCCCGGCCTCGTGATCGGCCACGAATTCGTCGGCCGCATCGTCGACATCGGTGCCGGCGTGCGCGGCTACGAACTCGGCCAGCGCGTGTCCGCCGAAGGCCATGTCGTCTGCGGTGTCTGCCGCAACTGCCGCGCGGGCAGGCAGCACCTGTGCCCGAACACCATCGGCATCGGCGTCACCCGCAACGGCGCCTTCGCCGAATACGTCGCCGTGCCGGCCTCGAACCTGTGGCCGATCCCGGATCAAATCCCGAGCGAACTGGCCGCGTTCTTCGATCCGTACGGCAATGCCACACACTGTGCGCTCGAGTTCGACCTGATCGGCGAAGACGTGCTGATCACCGGCGCAGGGCCGATCGGCATCATCGCAGCCGGCATCGCCAAGCACATCGGCGCACGCAATGTCGTCGTCACCGACGTCAACGATTATCGTCTCAAGCTTGCCGCCGACATGGGCGCGACGCGCGTCGTCAACGTGTCGAAGCAGTCCGTCAAGGAGGTCATGAAGGATCTCCACATGGAAGGCTTCGACGTCGGTCTCGAAATGAGCGGCAATCCGCGAGCGTTCAACGACATGCTCGACTGCATGTATCACGGCGGCAAGGTCGCGCTGCTCGGCCTGCTGCCGAACGGCGCCGGCATCGACTGGGACAAGGTCATCTTCAAGGGCCTCGTGCTGCACGGAATCTACGGGCGACGCATGTACGAAACGTGGTACAAAATGACGCAAATGGTGCTTACTGGCTTTCCGCTGCAAAAGGTACTTACGCACCAAATCCACATTGACGATTTCCAGAAAGGCTTCGACCTGATGGATGCGGGCAACTGCGGCAAAGTCGTCTGCTCGTGGAATTGAAGCTGCTATCGAAGATGCACGGGCGCACTGCATCAATCACCGACCCATGCAAAGGCGTCGACGCGCTTGAACACGGGCCGCGGGCAATGAACGACGCGACCGAGCACTCCCCACCCTCCTGACATGCCTGCCCGCCGCGTCCGCGATACGATCGAAACCGCACTGGCCGAACTCGCGCCGGGTCCGCTGCTCGCCGCCTTCAGCGGCGGCCTGGACTCCAGCGTGCTGCTGCATGCGCTGGCGCAGTCGGCGGCTGCGCGCGAGCGTGGCCTGCGCGCACTGCATGTCGACCACGGCCTGCATGGCGACAGCGCGGGCTGGTCGCAGCATTGCCGGCACTTCGCCGACGCGCTGGGTGTGGAGCTGGCCGTGTGTGCGGTCGATGTCGCACGCACGCCAGGCCTAGGCCTCGAAGCCAGCGCGCGACGGGCGCGCTACGGCGCGATCGAGGCCCTGCTCTCGCCCGGCGAATACGTCGCGCTGGCACACCATCGCGATGACCAGGCCGAAACCGTTCTGTTGAAGCTGCTGCGCGGTGCCGGTCCCGAGGGCATCGGCGCGATGCGTCATCTGCGACCGCTCGGTCCTGGTCATGCGTGGCGACCGCTGCTCGGTCTGCCGCGCGCGGCACTACGCGAATATGCCGAGCACCATCGGATCGACTGGGTACAGGATCCGAGCAATGCCGACCCAACCATCGATCGCAACTACCTTCGCATGCAGGTGATGCCGCGCATCACCAAGCGCTGGACAGAAGCCGAGACCAGCATCGCGCAAAGCGCGACGTGGGCGCGCGACGCAGCCGACTTCATCGACGATGAAGCCGAGCGCGCGCTCGCGCGCACGCAGGGACTCGATCCGACGACGTTGCGTTTTCGCGAGTGGCTCGCATTGCCGAGGGCACTGCGCGACCCGGTGCTTCGACGTTGGCTGCGTGCGGCTGGGTTGCCGGAACCGACGCACTACCAGGCAGCCGAGCTCGTACGCCAGCTCGGCGAAGCCGGCGAGGATCGCCAGCCCTGCGTGCGCTGGCCCGGCACCGAGGTGCGCCGCTATCGCGACCTGCTGTACGCGCTGGCGCCGCTGCAATTGCCGCCGTTCGACTGGGTTGCCGAGTTCGACGGCAGTGAACTTGAGCTGCCGCTCGACCTCGGTACCTTGCGCCTGACTCCACACGCGGTAGCAGCGACCACGTCGCGCCTGGCCGAACCACTGCAGGTGCGCTTCCGTCGCGGTGGCGAAAGCCTGCGCGTGCGCGCCGGCGGCCACACGCGCGAGCTGCGCGACCTGCTGCAGGAGGCCGGCATTCCGCCATGGCAGCGCGGCCGCCTGCCACTGCTGTTCCAGGCCAGCGGCGCGCTACTCGCGGTCGCCGATCTGTGGCTGAGCGAAGTCGGCGCCAATCTGTTCGGCGAGGAAGGCGCGCGGCTCGAATGGCAGCCGCGCCGCCCACAGTTCATCGCGGCATGACCGCGCGCAGCCGGATTGATCTTGACGACGCGCTGAGCTAGCGTTCGCGCCCATGCCACCGCCTTCCACCGAAACCTCGCAGATCGCCCAGTTCGAGAAGTCGCTCGACGAACTCGAGCACCTCGTCGTGCGCATGGAGCAAGGCGAGCTCAGCCTGGACGACTCGCTGCAGTCGTTCGAGCGCGGCATAGCGCTTTATCGCAACTGCCAGAGCGCGCTCGAACAGGCGGAACTGCGCGTCAGCCAGCTGCTCGATCCGGCGCAACCGGAATCGGCACGGCCGTTCGATCCAGACACTCCGTAACGTTTGCGGTCATCCCTGATCGCTGCTCCGGGCTCAACTCGAACTGCTACGGAAGGCATGCCATCTGCGATTCCAGAGCCACCATCCATGATCGCTGCTCTGAGACACTGGCGAACTGGCATCGCGCGCATGCCTTCTGCAAATCCAGAGCGGCCATCCATGGCCGCACTTCTCAACTGACAACAACAGCACTGATATTTCACGTGAGCGAGTTGACACCCGAACTGATCGCGCTGTCCGCGCGCGCCGATGACGTGCTTTCGCGCATGCTGCCGCCGGACGAACAGCCGCCGGTCGAGTTGCATCGCGCCATGCGCTATGCCGTGCTCGGCGGCGGCAAGCGCTTGCGACCGCTGGTTGCCTATGCGACCGGCATGGCCTTCGGCGCGCCATTGGACAAGCTCGATGCCGTCGCCGCTGCGGTCGAGATCATCCACGCGTATTCGCTCGTGCACGACGACCTGCCGGCGATGGACGACGACGCCTTGCGACGCGGTCGACCGACCTGTCACATCGTGTTCGGTGAGGCGATGGCGATCCTCGCCGGCGACGCATTGCAGGCGCTGGCGTTCGAAGTGCTCGCGAACGATCCGGCGATCGACGTCGATGCGGCGCCACGGCTGGATATGCTGCGCACACTGGCGTTCGCTTGCGGCTCGCACGGCATGGCCGGCGGCCAGGCATTCGACTTGGCAGCGGTTGGCCAGCGGCTCGATGCCGCCGAACTCGAACGCATGCACGTGCACAAGACCGGCGCGCTGATCCGTGCCTGCGTGCGCCTCGGCGCGCTTGCTGCAGGCTGCTCCGATGCGACAACGCTGAGCGCGTTGGAAACCTACGGCCATTGCGTCGGCCTCGCATTCCAGATCCGCGACGACCTGCTCGATATCGAGGTCGCTACCGAACAGCTCGGCAAGACCGCCGGCAAGGACGTTGCCGCGAACAAGCCGACTTATCCGGCGATCCTCGGCGTGGCCACTTCACGTGCGGAACTCACCGCGCTGACGACGCGCGCACTCGCAGCAATAGAGCCGTTCGGTGCGCGCGCGGCGACGCTGGCGGATCTGGCTCGCTTCGTCGCCGAACGCGAGAGCTAAAGGCCGGCGTGAAGGTGCGTCGCGGCGTAGCGCACGCCGTTCAGCGTGCTGCGAACAAGTCCCGACTCCTTACTTCACCAGCCGCAGCGTGAACGGATAGCGATAGGCGACACCCTCGTTCGCCTTGATTGCGGCGATGATCGTGAAGACGATCCACGCGATGAACAGCAGGCAGCCGATCGGAAACGTCAGCACGATGCCGAGACCGAACGTGATGAGCGTCAGCACCCCCAACGCGATGAAGGCCAGCGCGACCGAGATGTTGTAATTCAACGCCTCTTTCGCCTGTTCGCCCGCGAACGGCATCGTTTCGCGCTTGATCAGCCACACGAGCAAGGGCCCGACGATGCAGCCGATGCCGGTGATGAACGCCGTGAAGGCGGACAGATGGCCGAACATGGCCCACATGCGCTCGTCACTGGACAGCGCGCCGGCGTTCGGCGGCGGCGCGGTGGGCGGACTCGGCGGCATTGCCGCGGTGTCGTTGTCGCTCATGTCGCAGACTCCCTCGTGTCGTGACGCGCCCACTCTTGCGCAGGCGGGCGACGCCGTCAACCGCAGAAAGTCACGCTTCAGCCGTCGCCGGCAATCGTCATTCGGTCGAGCAGGATCGATCCGGTCAGGATATGCGAACGCGGATCGACATCGCATCCGACCGCAGCAATATTGGCGAACATGTCGCGCAGGTTGGCGGCGATCGTGATCTCCTCGACTGCATAGGCGATCTCGCCGTTCTCGATCCAGAAACCGCTGGCGCCGCGCGAGTAGTCGCCCGTCAAGAGCGAGACGCCCTGCCCCATCAGTTCGGTGACGAGCAGGCCGCTGTGCATGCGCTTCAGCAGCGCGGCAAAGTCATCCTCGCCCGGCTGCACGATCACGTTGTGGACGCCGCCGGCATTGCCGGTCGACTGCAGGCCGAGCTTGCGCGCCGAATAGCTGCCGAGGATGTAGCGCGCAAGCACGCCGTCCTTGATCAGGTCCGAATCGCGCGTGGCGACGCCTTCCGAATCGAACGCGCTGGAGCCGTGACCGCGCGGTATGCGCGGACGCTCGACGATCTGCATCCAGTCCGGAAAGACCGGCTTGCCGACATGGTCGACGAGGAAGCTGGTCTTGCGATACAGCGCGCCGCCGCTGACGGCGGAGAGGAAATGTCCGATCAGGCCGCGCGCGACTTCCGGCACGAACAGCACCGGGCAATCGCGCGTGCTGAGCTTGCGCGCGGACAGGCGCGAGAGGGTTCGCTCGGCCGCCTTGCGCCCGATCGCGGCGGCATCGCCGAAATCGCCCGCCGCGCGTACGCTGTCGTACCAGTAGTCGCGCTGCATGCCGTTTGCATCCTCGGCAATCAGCGCGCAGGACAACGAATGATGGGTGCTGCGCTCGCGCCCGACGAAGCCAAGCGAGTTCGCATAGGCGGTCAGCGATGCGCTGACCTGCACCGAGGCGCCATCGGAATTGTCGATGCGTGGATCGAACGCGCGGCCGGCATCCTCGATTTCGAGTCCGAGGCGGATCGCTTCCTCGGCGGTAATGTCCCAAGGGTGCCAAAGATCAAGGTCGGGAATATCCTTCGCCAGCAACGCCGCGTCGGCGAGGCCATTGGCGGCATCTTCCTCGGTGTAGCGCGCGATCGCGCATGCATGCTCGACCGTCTGTTCGATCGAAGCCGGATCGAGATCGGCCGTGCTCGCCGAGCCCTTGCGCTTGCCGAAGTAGACTGTCACCGACACGCCGCGATCGCGCGTGCGTTCGACCGTCTCGACTTCGCCAAGCCGCACGTTCACGCTGAGGCCGGCGTCGATGCTGGCGGCAACGTCCGCCTCGCTGGCACCCTTGGCGCGGCAGCGGCGGATGACGTCCTCGGCGATCTCGGCGAGGCGGTCCAATTCACGAGTACTGATATCGTTTGCGCTGGTATCGTTGCTGGTGACTGCTGTGTTCACGTCTTATCCTTGCACATCCGTCGTCGTACGACGTTCCGATGAAGTTTCAACCTATGACGACCCGCGAAGACGAATTCTCCGACGAACCGCTGGAGCCGAGCCGCAGCCAACTGCGCCGCGATGCGCTCGATATCCTCAAACTTGCCGAGACGCTCGCGAGTCTGAGCGAAGCGCAACTTGCGCGCGTGCCGCTCAGCGACGAGCTGCGCGAGGAAGTGCGCCGCACGCGTGCAATTACCTCGCACATCGCGCACAAGCGCCAGGCGCAGTTCCTCGCCAAGCAACTGCGCAAGCTTGCCGATGAGGAGATCGAGCCGATCCGGCTCGTGCTCGCACAAGACCGTGTCAGCGCCCACCGCGAAGCGGCCGAGCTGCACCAGATCGAAATCTGGCGCGACCGCCTGCTCGCCGAGGGCGACGAGGCGCTGGCCGAATGGCTCGCACTATACCCTGCCGCCGATCGCCAACACCTGCGTCAGCTCGTACGCAACGCGCTCGCGGAGCGCGCGAAGAACAAGCCGCCTCACGCCTATCGGGAGCTTTTCCGCCTGCTGCGCGAATCGGCTGCCAACAGCGCCACCACATAAGGGCGTCGCAGGCGATTTCCATGGTTGCTCGCTGCTGCTCGAAAGCGCGCGAATGCTGCCGAGGCATCGGCTCAGCGCTTGCCGATATAGGGATTCCATGCACGGGCGGCCAGAATGGCCCATGCCGTCGCGCCCAGATGCGGTCGTCGGTAATAGTAGAAGTCGGCCGATGTGCTCGCCGAGCCGATGGCAAGGCCTGTCGTGATGCGCGCTTCGCGCGTCGCGAACACGTAACCGCCTGCGCTGAACTGGCGAGCGATTTCCCTAAGGCAGCGTGAAGCCGCATCGTCGCGGCCCGCGATGCGGTACGCCAGCGCGCCTTGTGCCGTGCCTTCGAGCCATTCGCCGTCGCGGTCGTCATTGAAGTCGAATCCCGCTCCGACCGCATGATGAGCCTCGGCGTACGCGATAGCGCGACGCCAATCGCTGGGCGCATCCGGCAGCAATTGCGACCACCACTGCACGTCGAGCGCGCTCGTCGTCGGGTTCGGGGTGGTTCCATCGGCCATGGTGCCGATCAGGAAATGACCGCTGGAAGCATCCCACTGGTGGTCTAGAAAGCGGCGCGCGTGACGTTCATCGTCCTGCCACCCGGCGGACGGCGCAAGCTGCGCCAGACGGGCAAACAATGCAACCAGATCGATGGCATGTTCGGTCGACTTCCAACCGAGCGCCACCGGTGCTGCGTCGAAGCCATCGATGCCGCCGCTGAATCCACCGCCGTGCTCGCTGCGTGTGTTGGTCACGACCCAGCGGGCGAGCGTGGCCGCAGTATCGCTCCAGTGCGTCTCGCCGCTGGCATCGTGCAGCGCGAGCAATGCCAGAGCCGCCCATGCGACGTTACCGCTCGATGTGCCTTGCTGGTAAGCATCTTCCACCCAGCGGTTGGCCGCGGCGTCCCACCAGCCGTTGGGCAACACCTTGTCGGCCACGGGCCCTGCGCGGTAGACGTTGCGCAGGCGTGTGTCCTGCGCGATGGCGAGCTCCAGCGCACGACCGACACGGCTCGCCTGCATCGGATGCTTGCACGCGAGCAGTGCGATAACGGCAAGCGCATTGTCGTAAGTGAACGCAGCCGTTCGCAGTGCCGGGGCGTCGGGCGCGTCCGTACCCTTCGCAGGGTCGTAGCTGAGAAGCCAGACGGGCTCCGCGCCTGCGACGGCGTCGACGCGTTGAACGAGCGCTGTGCAGGCGCGCGACGCCACTTCGGCAGAGGCGTGGTCGAGCCCCGCTTCCGAATCGCTTGCACGACCGGCGGCGGAGGCAGACGCCGCCGCGAAGCACATACCGAGCAATCCCGCGAGCGCGGCAATGCTCGTGCGCATCACGCGGCCGTGCCTCCGACCGTCATGCTGTCGATGCGCAACGTCGGCTGGCCGACGCCAACCGGGACGCTCTGGCCATCCTTGCCGCATACCCCGACGCCTTCGTCGAGCTTCAAATCGTTGCCGATCATCGACACCCGCGTCAGCACATCCGGACCCGAACCGATCAGCGTCGCGCCCTTGACCGGCCGGGTGACCTTGCCGTCCTCGATCAGGTACGCCTCGCTCGCAGAGAACGTGAACTTGCCGTTGGTGATGTCGACTTGACCGCCACCGAAGTTGACCGCGTACAGCCCGCGCTTGACCGAGGCGATGATCTCACCCGGATCGTGCTGACCGGGCAACATGTAGGTGTTCGTCATGCGCGGCATCGGCAGGTGCGCGAACGATTCGCGTCGACCGTTGCCGGTCGGCTTCGTGCCCATCAGGCGCGCGTTGAGCTTGTCCTGCATGTAGCCTTTCATGATGCCGTTCTCGACCAGCACGGTGCAGTTTGTCGGCGTGCCTTCGTCATCGATGCTGAGCGAACCGCGACGACCGGCGAGGGTACCGTCGTCGACCACGGTGACACCGCTGGCGGCGACTTTCTGACCCATCATGCCGGCGAAAGCCGAGGTCTCCTTGCGATTGAAATCGCCTTCGAAGCCGTGCCCGATCGCCTCGTGCAGCAGCACGCCGGGCCAGCCGGGGCCGAGCACGACCGTCATGTTGCCGGCGGGTGCGGCGACCGATTCCAGATTCACCAGCGCGACGCGCACGGCTTCACGCGCGAAGGCATGCGCGCGCCCGTTAGCGAGCAACTCCGGGAAGCCGTATCTACCGCCGCCACCGTGGCTGCCGGATTCGCGACGGCCGTTCTGCTCGGCAATGACTTGCACGTTCATGCGCACCAGCGGGCGCACGTCGGCGGCGAGCGTGCCGTCGGAGTGCGCGATCAGCACGGTGTCCAGCGTGGCCGCGAGGCTGACGATGACTTGCTTGATGCGCGGGTCCTCGGCGCGGCAGACCGCGTCGACTTCGCGCAGCACGGCGATCTTCGCTTCGTTCGACAAGGTGTCGATCGGATCGATCGCCGGATACAGCGCACGCCCGGTCGCGATTGCCAGCGGCTTGCCGACGCCCTTGCTGCCGGCTTGCGCGATCGCGCGCGCGGAACCGGCCGCTTCGAGCAAGGCCGGCAACACGATTTCGTCCGAGTAGGCGAAGCCCGCTTTCTCGCCGGACAGCGCACGCACGCCGACGCCCTGCTCGATCGAATGGTTGCCGTCCTTGACGATACCGTCCTCGAGCATCCACGACTCGCTGCGTGAATGCTGGAAGTACAGATCGGCCGCGTCGATCGACGGGCCCATCAGGCGCGCGAATACGCCGTCGAGATCGCTGGCGGCAAGGCCGCCCGGTCGCAGCAGGCGTTGTTCGGCTTGGGTAATGAGATCGGTCATGGGTCGCAATCGGGAAGGGGTGATCGGTGATGGAAATCGCGCAGAGCCAGAGCGTTCTTCGTCCCGGCGCCTTTCATCGGCGTGGCAAAGGCGCTCCGCCGCGGCATTTGGGGGGATGACGGCCATTGCCGCGACGCGGGTTGTAATTGGGGTCGCGCACGCTAGAGCACAACCAGTCGCAACGCAATCCAGGCCGCGCGGGAACCCCAATTCAGGGCGATCCGGCGCCCGTGGGTGTGGCTGCGTCGGGTGCCGGCGCCTCCTTGTCGCGCGACTTGCGCCCTTCGCGCGACACCAGCACGATTTTCGGCTTTTCCCAGCTGCCGGTGACCGAATAGTTCCTCGCGACCGCCTTGCCGAGGGGCTTGTTCAGGATGCCCTGCATGACCAAGCCTGCGGCGGCGCCAACGGGACCGGCGGCGATCGCGCCGACGAGCGGCAGCGTCGAACCGGCATGCGGACGCACGCTCATCTGCTGGTCGTAGTCCTTCGCGCGCAGGCCGGTACGGCCCTTCACGACGATTTCCGCGGCAGGACTCTTGATGGTCAGACCATCCGTGTACGCATTGCCATCGGCCAGGCGGAACTTGCCGACGATCGAATTGAAGCTGAAGCCGGACTGGAAGAAGTCGCTGAAATCCAGGCTCAGGCGGCGCGGGATTTCGGTCATCGAAAACAGTCCGAAAATGCGCCCCGCGCTCGGCGTGTTGACGTCCGGTATGCGGCCTTCGCCGACATCGATATCGAGCGTGCCATCGAGCTTGGGCAGGGCGAAACCGGACGGTGGCCCCGGCCAGCTGGCGTCGATCGTCGCGCGTGTCACGCCACCGTCGATCAAACCCTGGAAGCCGAGTGCGTCCATCATGTGGCCGAGATTCTGCGCGGTCAGTTCGATCGCGAGTTTCGAATGGTTGTTCTTCAGCGTTCCTGTCCAGTCGCCACTCGCGTTCATGCTGACATTCGGCGAGTGCGTCGCCAGCTTGTCGATATGCATGCCGTTCGCTTCCGGGTGGCTCTCGAATTCCGCCGAGCCGAAGCTCGCCTTGCCGAGGCGGAAGTCGCCGACGGTGATGTGCAGCGGTGGCAGCGACGCTGGCGCGACGTCGGCCAACGCGCTCGCGTCCTGTGCCTCCGGCGCATCCGCTGGTGCATCGAGCCAATGCACACGATCGAATTTCGCGACGATGCCCTGGCGGACGAGTTCGGCGCCGGACGGAAACGTCAGGCTGCCGGCCAGCGGCTCGCCGTCGATGCGGAATACGGTAGCGGCGGCCGATGGCTCGATCGCAACGTGCATCTCGCCGAAATGACGGCCGCCGAAGAGAAAGTCGTCGACACGCAGGTCTATGCCCTGCAGTGCACCGCCGCTGCCGCCGCTGCTTTCCTCGGCAAGATCGGCCCAACCGCCGGCGTCGAGCAAGGCGACGCGACCGCCGACGACGACGCCTTGCGGCGGCAGTTCGCGCGCGCTGCCGCCAAATTCGACGCGCGCGGCAAACGCGCGGCTCGCTGTCGGCAGACGCCCCTTTAGTGCGATTGCATCGCCGAGCGTCGCTTCGAAGATCTGGCCGGCAGGAGGCAGCTCGAGATCCAGATGGAAGGGCAGCACCGCATCCGCCGCCTTCGCCAACGGTGCCGGCAGGTCGACGCGGGTGCCGCGCAAATCGCTCTGCAGGGTCAGGTGCTTGCGACCATCGCCGCTCGCCGAAGCATCGATCATGACGTTCGCGACCCAGGCGGATTCGCCCGGCGCCTTCGCCAGTGCCGGCAGCAACACGGGCGCATCCGCGAACACCGTCGTCACCGGAAAGCGCCCTGTCACGCTGGCTTCGAAGGCATGCCGCGGATCTTCAACCAGACCGCCAAGCGCCATCGTCAAGCGCGCCGGCCGCTCGCGGAATTTCGCATCGAGCGGTCCTACGGCGAGTCCTCTCTGGCTGAAACGCAGCGGACCGGAGACGTCGAGAAAATGCAGACCGTAGGCTTCATGATCGAGTCTGGCATCACTGAGTTCGACGCTGCCGTCGAGTGTGAGTGCCTCGATCTGCTTGATCGGCAAGTTCAGCTTGAACGCGATGTTGCCCTTGCCGCCGATCGCGACGTCCTTGAGCTGATCCTGGTAGCGCTTGCCGACGGGCGTCGCGCGCATGAAGTTCAGCAGGTTCGGTCCATTGCCCTCGCCTTTCACCGTGAGATCGAGCACGAGCGGACCGAAATCTTCGATCGTCGCGTTCGCTTCGCTGATGTGGTTGCCCATCGCGTCGGCCGAGTCCGCCTGCACCTGCAGCCCGTCGTTGATGAAGTTCGCGATGGCATGCACTTTTTCCGCGCGCGGCCAGTTCGCGTCGTAGAGCAGGGTCAAATCGGCCAGCTCGGCGCGCGCGACCATCAGGCCGGAGTGATCGTGAAAGGGCCACGCCGCGAGTTCGCCGCGGATCGCGGCGCGCGCTTCGACGATGCGACCTTCGACGAGGCCGCGATCGAGCCAGGCGATCGCCTTTGGCGACATCGACGTGGTCGGCCAGAACAACTTCGCTGCGGGCACCAGGGCGTGCGCCACGAGCACGTACATGTCGATCGACGGACGCCGATCCGCGTGCAGGTCGACGCCACCACGCAGCTCAACGCCGAAGCCCTCACCCTCCAGCCCGACGCGGTCGGTCTCGATGCGCCAGCCTTCATCGCCGCGACGCACGATAACATCGCCGCCGAACTGCGAGAGCTGGAACGGCTTGCGGAACACGCGCGCATAGTCGATTTGCAACGATTGCTGCGGCAGTTCGATCAAGGTCGCCTGCGCATCGCCATGCAGATCGAGGTCGATGTGGTCGACGCCGGGAGCGAAGTTCGCCGTAGCGAGCTCGACGCCGTGCAGACGCGCGCCGACATCGTAGTCGTCGCCATCGCGCCAGCGCAGATCCGCGCCGGCCAGCGTGCCGCGCGGGTGCGCCAGATACAGCCAGCGGCGCAACCCTTCCGGCGCCTGTGCGGACAGCATCGCCAGATTGCCGAACGGTTCCAGCGGCAGCGCGTTCGCGCCGGCCCGCCAGGTCGGCTGCGCATCGATGCCACGGCGTTCTATTGCGAGCCGTGCCGGTGCCGCCTTCGCGCTGCGGTCGGCGACGAAATCGGCCAGGTCGAATGTCCAGCCATCCGTCTCGCGCAGCCAACGCGCGACGAAGGCGAGGCGATCGAACGCGATGCGCGGCGTGACCTTGGTCTGGTTGTCGAGCGCGATCGGTTGCACGGACGCGAACTGCGCATCGCGCAGGTCGACGCGCAGGCGTACGTCGCTAGCGGCACCCGCTTGCACGTGCGCCCACAGCTGCACGTCGCCACGGCCGCCTGCGATCTGCACGCCGGCCGCCGCCTGTTGCGCGGCAGCGCGTGCAAGATCGATGTCGCGACCACCGACATAGAGTTCTCCGGAACGCCGGTTCACATCGATATCCGCAACCAGGTCGAGTGGCGGCGAATCGGTGTCGAGCAGGCGCACACGACCGACCACATGGGTGATATCGCCGCGATTGAGCAGGCGCAATACCGGCACGCCGAGCACGAGATGCAGATCGCGCGAAGCATCTTCGATCGTCAGCTTTAGATCCTTCAGCTCGACCGCGCCGAGCGCGCCCATCGAGAAACCGTCACCGTCATCGGCGCTCGGCGAAAAATCGAGGCCGCGCAGTCGCCAGCCGCCATCGCTGTTGACGAGTTGCAGGTCGAGCCCGGCAATACTGAATTCGGTGACCGCGCGGTTGCGCTTGAACAGCGCGTACAGATCGAATACGAGTTCAGCGTGGGCGATCGCCAGCGGCGCCTGCTTCGCATCCTTGCCCGCAATGCGCACGTCGTCGAGCGCAAGCACGGGACCTGCGCCGATCCAGGCGCCATGCACCTGCCCGATCGCCACCGGCCGGCCCAGCCGCTCCGACAACCAACGTTCGACGTGCTGCGGATGATTCTGCAACCACGGCATCGCGAGCTGGGTCAGGCCCGCCAGCACACCGAGCAGGATCACCACGCTCGCGAGCAGGCTCATCACGGCAAAACGCAAGCGGCGCAGCCGCGCACGCCAGGTCATCGCAGCGACACCCGCGCGCCATGCGGGTTAGAGCAGCACGACATCGTACTGTTCCTGCGAGTAGTGCTCCTCGGGCTGGAAGCGAATCGTCTTGGCGATGAATTCCTCGAGTTCCGCGACCGCCGCCGATTCTTCCTCGAGGATGCGATTGACGACCTTCGGTGCGGCCAGTACAAGCAGTTCCTGCGCTTCGAACTGACGCACCGCTCGCGTGATCTCGCGGAATATCTCGTAGGTCACCGTTTCCGCCGTCTTCAGGCTGGCGCGGCCGTTGCAGGTCGGACAGGGTTCGCACAACTGACGCTCCAGACTCTCGGTCGTACGTTTGCGCGTCATCTCGACCAGACCGAGCGGCGACATGTCGTAAACCGTCGCCTTGGCGTGATCACGCGTCATCGATTTCTGCAGCTGGCGCAGCACCTGACGCTGATGTTCGGCATCGACCATGTCGATGAAGTCGATGATGATGATGCCACCGAGATTGCGCAGGCGCAGCTGGCGCGCGGCGGCCTGCGCGGCTTCGAGGTTCGTGCGGAACACGGTCTCCTCGAGATTGCGCGAGCCTAGAAAGGCGCCCGTATTGACATCGATCGTAGTCATCGCTTCGGTCTGGTCGACGATCAGATAACCGCCGGACTTCAGCGGGACCTCTTTCTTGAGCGCCTTCTGGATCTCGTCTTCGACCCCATACAGATCGAAGATCGGCCGCTCGCCCGGGTAATGTTCCACCCGCTCGGCCAACTCCGGCATGAACTGCCGCACGAAGCGCTGCGCACGTTCGAGCGACTCGCGCGAATCGATGCGCACTTTTTCGATCGACGGCCGCATCAGGTCGCGTAGCGCGCGCAGCGGCAATGGAAGGTCTTCGTAGATGCGTTCGCCGACCTTGGTGCGGTCGATGTTCTCCAGCACGGCGGTCCACAGCTTGCCGAGATAGTCGATGTCTTCGGCCAGGGCCTCGCGTGATTCGCCTTCGGCGTTCGTGCGCACGATGTAGCCGAGCCGCGTCTCGCCGAGCACTTCGGCGAGCAAGTCCTTCAGGCGCTGCCGTTCCGTCTCGTCCTCGATACGTACGGAGACGCCGAGTACCTTGCTGTACGGCAACAGCACGAGATAGCGTGACGGGATCGACAGGTGCGTGGTCAGGCGCGCCCCCTTGGTACCGATCGGGTCCTTGACGACCTGCACGACGATTTCCTGACCGTCGCGCACCAGCTCGGTGATCGACGGGATCGGCGCCGGTGCGACGGCATCGCCGTTCTCACCGATGAGCGGCGAAGGCTGTCGCACGATATCGGACGCGTGCAGGAACGCCGCCCGGTCCAGCCCGACCTCGACGAAGGCGGCCTGCATGCCCGGCATGACCCGGCTGATCTTGCCCTTGTAGATATTGCCGACGTAGCCGCGGCGGCTCGCACGCTCGACGTGGACCTCCTGCAGCATGCCGTTCTCGACAAGCGCGACACGGGTCTCGCGCGGCGTCACGTTGATCAGTATTTCTTCGGACATACAAGGGACTTGGCGCAGAATAGTGAGATGACTTATAGCCGCCGCACGCCGTCATTGTCGACTGCTCATTGCGACAGCTGGATGTAAACTTCGGCGGCTGTCCCTGGCTTTCGGAAACGGTTTGTCCCCGCCTACGCGTTATCGCTACAACGAATTCCGCATCGACCTCGACGCACGCGAGATCCGCCGCGATGGCGAACGTGTCGACGTCGAGGCGAAGGTATTCGACCTGATCGCGCTGCTGCTGGCGAATCGCGAACGCGCGTTGTCCAAACGCGAACTCAACACCGCGCTGTGGGGCGATCGCCCGGTGACCGACGCCGCGCTGTCGCAGCAGTTGCGCAAGGCACGCCGGGCGCTTGGTGACGACGGCGATGCCCAGCGCGTGATCCGCACGGTACATGGTCGTGGCCTGCGCTGGGTGGCGCCGGTCGAGAGCGACGAACCAGCATCCGCTCCGGCGGCCCTGGCGCCGAGCGCGCACGACGCCGGGCGTTCGCCTGTTGCGCTGGCGGCGAGCGCTTCCCCTGCACGCAGCCGCCGCGGGTTGGCTGCGATCGTCATCGCGGTCGTGCTGGCGCTGTTCGCCGTCGGCGCGCTGCTGCGCTATCCGATCCGTGCGGCGGGCGAAGCCGGTTCGGCGCAGCGAATTGCCGTGCTACCGGTGCTCGACCGTACCGGCGAAAGCGATCTTGGCTGGACGCGCACCGGCCTGATGGGCCTGATGAGCAGTCTGTTCGAGCAGCAGGGCGGACTCGATGTGGTCGCGGCACAGAACGTCCAGGCGGTGATGGGCACCCAGGCGGAGCCTGACGCGGCGACACTGCAGACTCTGCGACGAGCACTCGGAGCAACCCATTTTATCGTGACCGAACTGCGTCGGCTCGGTCCGCTGTACGAACTTGATCTGCGTCTGGTCGCAGCCGGCGCGGCCGAACGCCGGGAAACCCTGCATGGCATCAGTCCAGCGCCTCTGGCCGCCGATGCGGTCGCTCGCGTACGCCGCTGGCTCGATCTTGAGCCGATGGCGCAGGCCGATGTAGCCGTCGGCGGGATCGCCAGTCCGTTCATCGCCGAGGCCTATGCGCGCGGGCTCGATGCACAGCTGCATGGCGACGCCGCCAGCGCCGGCCGCTACTTCTCGATCTGCCTCGATCACGATCCGGGCCTGGCGTGGCCGCGCCTCGGTCTGGCGATCGCGCAGGCACAGAGCGGCCAGGCCGCCGAGAGCCTGGCCAATACGAACCAGGTCGCCGCGGCGGCGCGCGAGCGCGGCGACGACGAGGTGCTGGTGCGCGCGCTGCGACAGCTGGCCTCGCTCGCTTTTTTCCGTGGCGACCTCGACCAAGCCGCTGCCCATCTCGACGAAGCGCTCGCTCACCTGCCGGCGGACACGCATTCGCTCGCACTCACCGACCTGCTCGTCGCCTACGGCTCGGTCGAAGACGAACGCGGTCATTTCGACCGCTCGCGCGCCCAGTTCGAGCGCGCTCTTGCCCTGGCGCGCACCAACGGCAACCGTCGCGGCGAGGCCTCGGTATTGCTCAATCTCGCCAGCCTCGACAATGGCGCTGGCGATGCTGCTGCTGCCGCCGAATCGCTGCGTGCCGGGCTCGACGCGGCGCGCGCCGCAGGTGATGTCGCCCTGGAGGGGGCCGCGCTCGGCAATCTCGGCGCGACCGAGGCGAACCAGGGCCGCCTGCTGGCCGCGATTGCGCTGTTCAAGCAGGCGATCACGCTGGCGCGCGCACGCGGCGATCTGAACCAGCAGATGCTGGCGACCTCGCAGCTGATATGGACTCTGGCGCCGTTCGAGCGCAGCGAGGACGCTGCTCTGCTGGCGAATCAGATGCTCGCCATCGCGCAGCGCGAACAGAATCCTTACTGGGAGGCGGAGGCACGATGGGCGCTTGCCGGACTTGCCGCACGCCGGCATGACTGGGCGCAGGCGCTGACCGCGTTCGAACAAGCGCGCACTCTTTATACGGCGGCCGACATCAACCGCAGCGTCGCCCAGGTGCTCGCCGACACGATCGAGACCGCTGCGTCCGCCGGCGACAGCGTGCGCGCCGGCGCGGCGGCCGATGCCTATCGCGCGCTCGCGCAGAACGGTAGCGACGCCACAGTATGGCGCGCCAGATGGCCATTGATCGACGCGCAGCTGCGTGCCGTCGCCGGCGACCCGACCGGTGCCAGCCACGACCTCGCGCAGGCACTCGATGCCTTGCATGGCACGCCGGGCCCCGCCGCGCAGGCGATGCTTTTCCAGCTCGGTCGCTGGCAGCTCGACGCCGGCCATGGCGCCGAGCTGCTCGCGCGAGCGGAATGGAAGCCCTGGTTGCAGCAGCATCCGGACGCGATCGCGCTGCGCATCGCCGCACTGCGCGCCAACGGTCGCGGCGACGAAGCCGATCGCGAGCAGCAACGGCTCGATCAACTGCTGCAGGCGCCTGAACTCGCGCTCGATCCGAGCTGGCTGGTGGCGTACTGAGCGCGCCGCCGCAACGAGCCAGAAGCTGTCGGCGCGTGGCGGGCGGATTCGAGCCGCGCCAACATCAGCGCAGGCCAAATCCTCGCAATAGAGTCGCCGTTTCATGCAGCGGCAAGCCCATCACGCCGGAATAGCTACCTTCCAGTCGCCGTACGAAGGCCGCGGCTCGTCCCTGGATCGCGTACGAGCCCGCCTTGCCGAACGCTTCGCCGGTGGCGACATAGGCGGCGATGTCGGCCTCGGTCAACGCAGCAAATTCGACTCGCGAGACGCTGGTCGCGTACGCTTCACGTGCAGCGTCGACGCACCACAGGGTCGACAGCACGCGATGCGAACGCCCGGACAGTCGACCGAGCATTGACGCGGCGGCGGCGGCATCCGCGGGCTTGCCGAACACTTCATCGTCGAGCACCACTTCGGTATCTGCGCCGATCACCAGCGCACCTGCTACGCCCACGACCTGCATTAGCCCCGCACCGGCTTTCTCGTGCGCGACGCGGCTCACATAGTCCTCGGCCGGTTCGCCGGGCAGACGCTGCTCCGCTACGTCAACATCGAGCACCTCGAAATCAATACCGAGCTGGCGAAGCAGCTCACGGCGGCGCGGCGATTGCGAAGCGAGGAAGATCCTGACATTCATTGTCGATAGCTGGAGATACGAAGAAGACTTCGAAGCGTGCCGAGATGCGCCAGCGAACGCAAACCGCGCCAGCGATGCCTTGGGACACGCGTTGGCGTGACCGTTGCAGGTCCCTTTTTGGATAAATCTGCAACGGGTAGCAACAAACTGCAAAGGGATGTAACAAAAAGCAAACGCGAGGACTGGATCATGGTTTCCGGTACGGATGCTGCTCAATGCGTGGCAACCCCGGCGCTCGACGAGCGCGGATCTTTACCGCCATCGCAAGGAGATACCACCATGATCGTTACCGGCATCGGATTGTTGGCCGCCACCGCGCTGCAGCTCGCCCGCTTCGGCCCGTACCAGAATATCGTCGTCGACCATCAGGGTGACGAGGCGATGATCTCCGCCTATGGCGATGCGCACGTCGTGCGTCTGCACGGTTCGGAGGAGCAGTTGCTCGGCTGCATCGCCGGCATCAAGTCCGGCAAGGCGGTGCAATGTCCGTTTGCGCATACCGGCTCGCTGGAATTCCAGCCGATCGGTGCCGGCAGCTACCAGTTCACCTTCACCGATACGCTGAAAGTCAATGTCGTCGACTTCGTCGTCGATGCCAGCGGCCTCGAACATGCGCTCGCGGCGATGAACTCGGCGCGCTGAGCGTCCTGCTGCGGGCGCGCTCCCAGCCCGCCGCATCATCGTTGCTATGCAGGTTCACCTTGCCGGGACTTGCGGATCGACGCC
>JBDTYM010000069.1:0-21223 GCA_040005635.1 Dokdonella sp.
ACGTTGCGAACCTCGCTGACGTGATAGACCAGCCTGCAAGCCGCGCGCGACGCAGGCCGTGTGATAGACCATGTGATCGACCGTGACCGGCAAGGTGCTCGCGTGCCCCTGCACGACCATGCCGAGCGAATCGCCAACGAGAACCAGATCCACGCCCGCCTCTTCCGCGCGCTGCGCAAGACTCGCATCGTAGGAGGTCAGTGCGACGATCTTCTGCGCACGCTGTTTGCACGCGTGCAACGCGGGCACAGTGAGCGGCGCGCCAGTAACAGCATTCGAATACATCGCTTGGGAATCGTCGGCTGGCGTGGGCGCGCATTATTCCCTGCGCGACCAAGCCAGCTCAAGCGATGTCGTTCACGCCAGGGGCACGCAATCGCTCAGGTCGATGCCGGCGAGCAGGTCGCGCACGGCCCCCACGCCGGGTATGACCAGATCGGCGTCGAGGTCGGCTAGCGGCACCAGCACGAATGCGCGCTCGGCGAGGCGCGGGTGCGGCAACATCAGACCGGGCCATTCGGCCCGCAAGTCGCCGTAGACCAACAGGTCGAGATCGATCGTACGCGGGCCCCAGCGTGCGCCGTCGCGGTGCCGACCCTGCACGCGCTCGAGCATGAGTAGCGCCTCGAGCAGATCGCGCGGCGGCAAACTCGTTGCGACTTCGGCGACCGCGTTGACGAACGCTGGTTGCTCGGCAATGCCCCACGGCAGTGTCCTGTAGCGGCGCGAAGTTCTCAGCAATTGCGTCTGCGGCACCCTCGTAGCAAGAGCGTCCAGCGCGCGCTCGATCTGCTGTTCCGGTGCGTCCAGATTGCTGCCGAGGCCAACATAGGCGCGCGTGATACCCACCGGCTCACTCGCCGGCATCGGTCACCTGAACGCCGGCGTCCGCGCCCGGCTTTGCCTTGCGCCGACGCCGCCGCGCCCGCTTGCGCTTGGTTTTCGGCGGTACTTCATCTGGCGTCGCCGGCACCGCCGAGAGACGATTCACGAGCTCTTCCTGGTCGACTTGCTGCGCCTCGGTCCACCACTGCGCGAGCTCGGCGAGTTCGGGTGATTCGTCTGCACGCAGCAGCAGGAAATCGTAGGCGGCGCGAAAACGTGGATGTTCGAGCAAACGAAATGCGCGCTTCTTCGTGCGTTGCGAAAAACGCGCCTGCAGCGACCAAATCTCCTCGATCGTGATCGTGAAACGGCGCGGAATCGCAACGCGTTGTGCCTGTTCGCGCAGGATGCGATCGGACGCGTGAGGCCACGCAACGATCGGCTCGACGCCTTCGCCGATCATTGCCTGTGCCGCCTGGCGCACCGCTTCCCATAGCATGGCTGCGAACAGGAATGCAGGAGTTACCGGCTTGTCCGCGCGCACGCGCTCGTCGGTGCTCGCCAGCGTCTGCTCAAGCAGACTGCGCACATGTGGGGGTGCCTGCGCGACAAGGACTCGGGCCGTCGCCGGAAACACGTGCTGCAGCAGCCCGTAGCGTTCGAGTGCACGAAAGCTGGCCAGGCCGTAGCCGCTCAGAAACAGCTTCAAAGATTCATCGAACAAGCGTGCCGGCGGCGCTTCGGCGAGCAATGCCCCGAGCGTCGCGAATGGCGCCGCGGTGTCATGTGCGATGTCGAAGGCGAGCTTGGCGGCCAGCCGCGCCGCACGCAGCATGCGTACGGGGTCTTCCCGATAGCGCAGCTCCGGCTCGCCGATCAGGCGCAGCACGCGGTGTTCGAGATCGGCCATGCCGCCGACCGAATCGAGCACGCTGAAATCGGCGATGTCGTAGTAAAGCGCATTGATCGTGAAGTCACGCCGTACCGCGTCCTCCTCGATGCTGCCGTAGACGTTGTCGCGCACGAGGCGACCATCGATGAGGTGACGATCGCCGCTGCCGTCGTCGCTGCTGCCGCGGAACGTCGCGACCTCGACGATCTCGCGCCCGAACACGACGTGCGCGAGGCGGAACCGGCGCCCGATCAGGCGGCAATTGCGAAACAGACCGCGTACCTCCTCCGGAGTCGCGTTGGTGGCGACGTCGAAGTCCTTCGGGTGACCGCCGAGCAGCAGGTCGCGCACGGCGCCACCGACCAGGCAGGCGCGAAACCCGGCCTCGTGCAGCCGATACAGCACGCGCAGTGCACCCGGCGAGATATCCTTGCGCGAAATCGAGTGCTCGGCACGTGGAATGATGCGGAACGACCCGGCCGTCGACGTCTCCTGTGCGCTAGCTTGCGAACTCATCCGCTTATGATGCTCCAGTGATTGCCGCATGTTACTGATTCGTTATACTACGCGGCTCTGCAATTCGAAAACTGCGCTCCCTTCGTCTAGTGGCCTAGGACACCGCCCTCTCAAGGCGGGAACACGAGTTCGAACCTCGTAGGGAGCGCCAATTATTGGTGCGATCGCCCATGATCGCCGCAGTTGGATAGGCAGGGCAAACCGAGCCCTTCTCTTCGGATACAGTCCAAAGTGGCCGTCCATGGCCGCACTTTTCAATCGACATCCGCTTTGAAGCAGACCTCGCAAGGCTCTTCTGAAGCCTGCTTTGAACAGAACCTTTCGCGACTACTCAACCCCATGCCCTTCGTCGTTACCGAGAACTGCATCAAGTGCAAATACACCGACTGCGTCGAGGTCTGCCCGGTCGATTGTTTCCATGAGGGGCCGAACTTCCTCGTCATCGATCCGGAGGAGTGCATCGACTGCACGCTGTGCGAGCCGGAGTGTCCGATCAACGCGATCTATCCCGAAGACGACGTGCCTGCCGGCCAGGAAGGTTTCATCGCGCTCAATGCGGAACTCGCCAAGACCTGGCCCGTGTTGACCGAACGCAAGGATGCGCCCGACGACGCCAAGGAATGGGAAGGCAAGCCGGACAAACTGGTCCTGCTGCAGCGCTGAACACTGGCGCACGGCGCCAGCGCATCATCGGTGAGTCCTGGAAAGGCGCCGCAAGGACACTCGCGCCAACCGGCGCGGATGTCATCGGGCGAGCAATGATCAGGACAGGCGCTGCCGCAAGGTCGCGAGCAGGGCGCGCGCAGCATCCTGCGAGGCCTCGTCCGTCGCACCCTCGACACCAACCTTGCTGGCGTTGCCATCCGCGCTGACGCGCACGGTCAACTGCACTTGCGCCGTGGTCTTGCTGCCAGCCATGCCGAGCGTGATAGCGCGCTTGAACCAACCCGGCTTGGTCGTCGTCTGGCCGGTCGTCTGCACGGTATAGGTACGGCTCGCCTCATCGCGGCCGAGCACCTTGGCCGCGCCGGAACGATCCAGCGCGAGGCCCACGCGGGCCCACGTACTCTCGACACTATCGGCCACGCCGAGACTGTCACCGCCGATCGCCACTCCCGTAGCCGCCGCGACGGCGGGCGGCGCACTCGACATCGGCGCTGTATCGGCGGAGGTTGCAGCCGTTGCAGGCGGCGCTGTCGATACACTGCCCGCACTGCCCGATCCGGCCGCGGGAACGACCAGCGCACCGCTACTGTTGGGCGTGTCGAGATCAGGCGGCACTTCGAGCGGCCGCTCATTGACGGATTTCTTGTACGTGTCGTCCTTGCGATCGAAATGGCGATGGAAGAATCCACATCCGCTCAGCAGCGAAGTCAACGTCACTGTCGTCAGCAAGGCATAAATAGTCCGTCTCACAGATACCATCCCGTCGTAGGTTATCGAGCTAGTCTACCCGACTGCGCGCGCAGTCTCGACCAACCCGAGATGCGCCAGAACCTTGCGGGCTGCCGCGTGGTGCGCGATCGATAGCGGCAGCAACGGCAGGCGCAGGTAAGGCTCGCAGATCCCGAGTTCGGCCAGGCACCACTTCAGCGGAATCGGATTCGGTTCGGCGGCGAGCGCAGCGTACAGCGGACTCAATTCGGCTTCGAGGGCTTCGACACGCGCGAAATCGCCCCGCGTGGCGGCTTCACAGAGCCTACCGAAGAGTTCGGGGGCGACGTTCGCGGCGACCGAAATGACGCCGTCGGCGCCGGCCAGCAGGGCGTGCGCCGCGGTCGGGTCATCGCCGGAGAGGACGCTGAAAGTCGCACTCTTTAGCGGCAGCAGCAACTGCATGCGCGCAGCATCCGGGAGCGCCTCCTTGATGCCCACGATGTTGCCATGGCGGGCAAGACGAGCTGCCGTTTCCGGCAGCAGGTCACACGCCGTGCGCGCTGGCACGTTGTAAAGGATCACCGGTAGGCCACCCTGCTCGGCGACTTCGCTGAAGTGGCGGTAAAGTCCTTCCTGAGTCGGTCGCACATAGGCCGGCGCGACCACCAGGGCGCAGTCGATACCGGCGGCGTGCGCACGCTGCGTCTGTGCGATCGTCTTGCGCGTCGCCGACAGGCCGGTCCCCGCGAGCAGGACTGCGCGCCCTGCAATGCGCGATACTGCAAATTCGAGCAAAGTGGAATATTCCACTTCGTCTAGCGCCGCGGCCTCGCCGGTGGACCCGGCCACGACCATGGCGCGCGTGCCGCCGGACAGCTGGTAGTCGAGCAGACGACCGAAGGCAGCAAGGTCGACCGTGTCGTCGCGCGAACGCAACGGTGTCGCCAATGCACAGATGCTGCCGGAAAGGGTCAAGACGGGATATTCGAGCGCAGGCGGAGAGTTCGATGTTACTGGTGACATACTGAACAAGTCCATCCTGAAGCCCCATCGAGTGCCGCCGCCAAGGTCTCCAGCGGCAGCGCCGAAGCGGACCCGGGCAAACGATGCCAGGGGCAGACACGCCCATGCGAGGCGAGAGGCTGCGGGCCTGCGGCCAGTTCTCTTGCGACCCCCCTGCCCCACAAGTATTCTGGTCACCGAGCGCCGATACGCGGTGCCGCTATCGACAGGGCCATGGAACCGTGAAGCAAGCAGGAAGGCAAGCCGCGGCCGACACGACGCTGCGGCCCGCGTCGAACGAGAACTATCTGTTGATCAGCGCGTTCAGCGCGCCAGAGAAGTCGCCTCTGGTCGCGATCAGCAAACGGATCTCCGAATGCGGCTGCAACCTCGCCGAAGCGCGGGTATCGACGCTGGGCAGCGATCTCAGCGTGCTCGCTCTCGCGCAGGGTGCGTGGGATGCGATTGCCAAGCTGGAGAACGCGCTGGCGAGGCTTGAGCGCGATGGCGAAATCCGCCTTGGCCATTTCCGCACGAGCGCCAAGCAGCAGCAGTCGAACCTGCTGCCCTACGTCGTCGAGGTGGTCGCAGCCGACAAGCCGGGCGTACTGTTTCAGCTCGCTGAATTCTTCGCGCAGCAGAACATCACGATCGAGCAACTGCATTCGACGCGCTATCGCGCGATGCAGACGGGCGCCGACATGTTCTCGGCGCAGATCACGATCGGCATTCCAAACACGACGCACATCGCGGCCTTGCGCGACGACTTCCTTGAGTTCTGCGACGGGTTGAACCTCGACGCGATCATGGATCCGATGAAATTCTGACGATGCTCGCAGTCGGCAAGAAGGTCCCCAAATTGGCTGGCATGCTGCACGATAGCGGCAGCCTTTCACTGTCCGATCTGCGCGGCAGTGCAGCAGTCGTGTACTTCTATCCGAAGGACCAGACGCCGGGCTGCACCAATGAAGCGGGCGATTTCCGCGACCTTTACGCACAATTCCGCGAGCACGATTGCGAAATCATCGGCGTGTCACGCGACTCCGCCGCCTCGCATGCGAGATTCCGCGACAAGCTCGCGTTGCCGTTCCCCCTGATTGCCGACACCGACGAGGTCTGGTGCAACGCGTTTGGCGTGCTCGGTGAGAAAAGCCTGTATGGCCGCCGCTTCATCGGCATCATCCGTAGTACCTTTTTGATCGATACGCACGGCGTGCTCGTTGCAGAATGGCGTAGCGTCAAGGTGCCCGGCCATGCCGCAGCCGTGCTTGCCCGGCTGACATTGACTTGACCTTCGCGATCGCGATCATCACGGCAATCTGCTATTCGTGCGTTCCGCACATCGTGGCGAAAGCCAACCCCCTCCCCAACGAGACCCCAGCATGACCCGAGGCAAGCGCATCTACGTGCTCGACACCAACGTGCTGATGCACGATCCGACGTCCCTGTTCCGCTTCGAGGAACATGACGTGTTCATACCGATGACGGTGCTGGAGGAGCTCGACGCCGCCAAAAAGGGAACCTCGGAAACGTCGCGCAACGCGCGCCAGGTCAGCCGCTTCCTCAACGAACTGGTCGTTGCCGGCAATGGGCGTCACATCGAGGAAGGCATCGACCTGCGTCTGCCGCAGGGCCTGCAGCTCGACAAGCGCACCAAGGCTGGACGTCTTTACTTCCAGATGACCGGGCACGTCGCAGCCGACAAGAGCAACCAGCGTACCCTGCCCGACAATCTGATCCTGGCTGCCGTCGTCGCCTTGCGCGAGCAACGGCCGAAGGAACCGGTCGTACTGGTGTCGAAGGACATCAATCTGCGCATCAAGGCGACGATCTACGGCATCACTGCCGAAGACTATGAGAATGATCGCGCGCTTGATGATTTCAGCTTGCTCTATACCGGCCTCGCCGAGTTGCCGAAGGATTTCTGGGACCGCCACGGCGAGCTGCGCTCATGGTCCGAGCGCGGCCGCACGTTCTACGAAGTCAAGCGCCGCAAGGACGAGGACTGGCATCCCAATCAGAGTCTGTACCTGCCTGGCGAAGACGACGTCGAGTTACGCGTGCTGCGCCTGGACGGCAGCAAGGCCGTGCTGCAGATCGTCGATGACTATCGCACCGGCTCGCACACCGTGTGGGGTATCTCGGCGCGAAATCGCGAGCAGAACTTCGCGCTGAACGCATTGATGGACCCGGATGTCGATTTCGTCACCCTGCTTGGCACCGCCGGCACCGGCAAAACACTGCTCGCGTTGGCCGCCGGCCTCGCCCAAGTGATGGATCAGCAGCGCTACCGCGAGATCATCATGACGCGTGCGACCGTTTCAGTCGGCGAGGACATCGGTTTCTTGCCGGGCACCGAGGAGGAGAAGATGACGCCGTGGATGGGCGCGCTGACCGACAATCTCGAAGTGCTGACGAATCCGCAGGAAGGCGGCGCGTGGGGGCGCGCAGCGACCAACGATCTGCTCGCCTCGCGCATCAAGATCCGTTCGATGAACTTCATGCGCGGGCGCACCTTCCTCGGCCGCTATGTGATCATCGACGAGGCGCAGAATCTGACGCCGAAGCAGATGAAGACGTTGATCACGCGTGCAGGTCCCGGTAGCAAGATGATCTGCCTCGGCAACGTAGAGCAGATCGACACGCCGTATCTGACCGAGACGACGTCCGGCTTGACCTACGCGGTCGACCGCTTCAAGGATTGGGAACACAGCGGGCACATCACGTTGCGTCGCGGCGAGCGTTCGCGTCTGGCGGACTACGCATCGGAAATGCTGTAGACGTTCACCGGAAGATCGAAGCGCGCACAACGGTGCGCGCATCGTCGTCAGAAACGTACCGACCAGAGTGCCTCGAACTCGAACTGGCTGGCGGTACCGTTTTCGCGCTGCGTGTAGGTGGGCATCAGCAGGTAGTACGGCGACGTTGCATAGCTGGCTGCAAGACTCAGGCTGGTGTTCGCCGTGAAGGCACGCGACCAGCCTAACGAGATCATGTCGTTCGCCGTTGCCGGGGCCAATGCGTCTTCGAGCAGCCGCGAGGTTGGAAGCGGTTGCTGACGCGTCGTGTAGCGCAGCTGCACGCTGCCCAAGCCATCGCCGTGCAGCGTCCAACCGACGCTGTAGACGTTGAGATCACGCCATCTGAAGATCGGACTCGAGCCGTCCCCGAGCAGCGCCAGAAAGCGAGTAGGCAGGGTCGAACTCGTGAACGGGGTTATCGCGCTGTATTGCACCCGCTGCACGCCGACATCGACATCGAAATTCGGCGTCAGCGCGTAGCCAAGGCCCGCGTTCGCGCTGGCAGGAATGTCAAAATCACCACGATCGGCAAAGACGCCGCGATAGTTCGCAAACACGCCCATGCCGACGCGCGATTGGTACCCGAGATTCCAGCTGAAACGATTGCCGAACGCGCTGCCGACATCGAAGCGCGCGCCGACTCCATAGGAACTATCGCTCCACCAACTCGGCGTCGGCGACCATTGGCCCGCGCCTGTGCCCATGCCGAGACTGGCGAAACGCTGGTAGGCAAACACGCCGGTCAAGCGCAATGTGCCGCGCTCGCCCCAGTCACGCGCCAGCGAAGGCGCAACCACCGTGCGCTGCAGCCCGGACTGCGGGCGATCGATCAGGTGAGCCACCTGATTCGGCATGACATTGGGCGTGTCGGCAATGTTGCCGGTCGCTATCGAAATATTGAAACGAGTGGCCGCAGCATTCTGCAGTTTGAACATCCCCGGCTGTGCGGCTAGCGCGCCGGTGTAGTTGTCGAGAACCTGAGGCGGGCCATACGCTGGCGGTAACACGGCCCAGGAGAACTGCGGCGTGATGCTGGCGAGCGCATACGCATGCCAACGCGACAATGCCGACTCGCGTTGCGAAGACGCTTCGTAAGCGGGAATATTCGGGCCGGCCGCGTACGCGCCGTCCGCGGATCCGGCATGCGCCAAAAAAGAAAATGGGAGCGCCAGCCCTGCGCTTAGCGCTCCCATCCATCTCCCTGCGGTTGCTGTTGCCCGCTGCATCGCCCCTGGCTGCGGTGGTTGGAACACTGTGGTGAAACCTGTCCCTATTTTTGCGTAAAAGCAACAAATGTCAAGCGTTGCAATCGCCTTTTCGCTTCAAGTGGTTGCGAATCGTGGAAAAGCTTCCGTTCGCCGATCCTGAACACTGTTGCTAAAATACGACATGCCTACTCCCAACAACGTCCAATCTCGTCCGCTTGCCCTCACCATCGCCGGTTCAGATTCCGGCGGCGGAGCGGGGATTCAGGCCGATCTGCGAACTTTTGCCGCGTTTGGCGTACATGGCCTCTGCGCAATCACCGCCGTGACCGCGCAGAACACGCTCACTGTCGACGCCATCCATGAGGTTCCGAGCCGAATCCTGCGCGCTCAGATCGAGGCGGTACTGGCGGATTTTCGCGTCGGCGCGATCAAAGTAGGCATGCTGGCGAGTGCGCGCCTCGCGCGCGAAGTTGCCTCGGCGCTGCAGGCGTATCCGCATATTCCGCTGATAGTGGACCCGGTCCTCGTCGCGACCACCGGCGCCGGGCTGGCGAAATCCAATCTCGCTTCGGCACTGAAGCGACATTTGTTCGCTCGCACGGATCTGCTGACGCCGAACATTCCGGAAGCCGAATGTCTGCTCGAGCGCGCGGTCGAAAGTACGGACGACATGCGCACAGCTGCGGCACAGCTGCTCGACATGGGTGCACGCGCGGTGCTGCTCAAGGGCGGCCATCTGGCCGGCGGCGAGATTTCGGACCTGCTGCTCACCCGCTCGGCCGAGCACTGGTTTCATCAGCGACGCATTCGTGGCGAAAGCCATGGCACTGGCTGCAGTCTGTCGGCCGCGATAGCGGCTGGCATGGCTCGCGGCGCGACTCTTGAAGACGCGGTCGAGGCAGCCATCGATTTTGTGCACACCGCGCTCGCGGCCGGCTATCGCCCCGGCCGCGGCAAGCTGCGCGTGCTCGATCATTTGGCGGCGGCGCGCTGACGCCCTCGCCTCGTTTGCAGTCAGCAGTTTGCGATGCGCGAGATCAGCGCGTCGGCAAAAGCAGCCGTGGTGCCATTGCCGCCAAGATCCGGCGTCAGGCGGTCGCGCGCCTGCAGGGTTGCACGGATCGCCACACGCAGGCGCGCAGCTTCGTTCGGCCGGTTCAGATGGTCGAGCATCTGTGCCGCGCCGAGCAGCAGAGCGCTCGGATTCGCGATGCCCTTGCCGGCGATATCCGGTGCCGAACCGTGCACCGCCTCGAAGATTGCGGCATCGGCGCCTATGTTGGCGCCCGGCGCAAGTCCGAGGCCGCCGACCAGGCCGGCGCACAAGTCCGAGATGATGTCGCCAAAGAGGTTCGTCGTGACGATCACATCGAACTGTTCCGGCTTCATCACCAGCTGCATGCAGCAATTGTCGACGATCAGTTCGTTGCAGGCGATGTCCGGATATTCCGCGGCGACTTCGCGCGCAACTTTCAAGAACAGACCCGAGGTGGACTTCAGGATGTTCGCCTTGTGCACCACACTGACCTTCTTGCGACCGTTGCGCCGAGCAAGGTCGAACGCGTAGCGCACGATACGCTCGGAACCACGCCGCGTGATCCTCTGCGTCAGCGTCGCCGTCGCGCCGTCCTCGGATACCTGCTGGCCTTCGCCGATGTAGGCGCCTTCGGTGTTCTCGCGCACGGTTATCAGGTCGACATCTTCCGGAAAGCGTGAGCGCGTATTCGGAAACGAGATCGCCGGACGTACGTTGGCGTAAAGGTCGAAGCGCCGGCGCAGCTCCACATTGATCGAGCTGAACCCATCGCCGACCGGCGTCGTCAGCGGACTTTTCAAGGCGACGCGATGCCGCGCGATCGCATCGAGCGTCGCCTGCGGCAGCAGTTCACCGAACTTGTGCTGCGCCGCAAGGCCAGCTTCGACGAATTCGTACTCGAAACCCAGATGCAGGGCCTCGAGCACATGCAGGGTGGCGTCCATGATCTCGGGGCCGATGCCGTCGCCCCGGATCACTGCAATGGTCGTGCTCATTTGATCTCCATGATGCGCGAGTGAGGTCGCGACAAAAATGCAATGCCTGACCGCCGCCGCAGCGTGCGAACACGATCGGCCAAGGCGCTTCGGATAGGCGACATGCGGCGGCGTAGTGCGCCACAAAAACCTTGTGATACAAGGAACTTACGAAATTGCGACTTGCCCGCATCCGCGCAGACGCGCATTATCCGCGAATGTTCCCGAGCCGTACAACAAAGCTCGGCGCGTTCACGCGGCGCGTCGTATTCGTCTGCGCCCTGGCAGGCGGGTCACTCGCGCATGCCAACGCGGCTGGCCCGACGGACATCCGCGTACGTCTGGTATCGCAACCCGCCACGCTCGCACTGAGGTCAGCCGTGCTCGGCATTTCCGGCAAGGCGCCGATTCGGTGTGCGCCGACTGTCGGCTCCGTGGCGTTGGACGGCAACAATCTGAACATCACGCTGCAACCGGCGGCGACGGCCTGTGGCAAGGGAGCGGCCGCTTTCTCGCTGCGCGTCGATCCGAATGCAGGGTCAGGCCTGCCGGCACTGCCAGGTCAGGTCTATCGCGTCCGCGTCTACTCCGCGGGCAACGACACAACTCAGTTGCTCGCCTTCAGTCTGATCGACATTGGCAGCTCAACCACGGCGCCAACGCCGGAAAACGGTTTCTGGTGGTCCGAAGCGAGTAACGAGACCGGCCCCGCTGCGCCAGGCAATGGCGCCAGCATCGAAGTCCAAGGCGACAAGCTCGCTGTCGGCCTGTTCGGTTTTACCGACACGGGCGCGGCGACCTGGACGTTCGGCAGCGCATCGCTGCAGGGACGCGTAGCGCGCGCCGCCCTGGTGCAACTCGCCGATGGCGACTCCAATTTTGCGGCGACCGCCAATCCGCCAAACGCGCTGGCGGGCCCGCGTCTCGAACTCGAATTCCTGTCGCCGAGCCGCGCGCGCGCTTACATCGTGCGCGGTGAAGCCGGCCGCGATGCGGACGTTCGCACGCTGATGTTGTCGCGCTCGCGCTTTGCAACAGGAACGCTCGGGAGCGGCTGGAGCGGCCAGTGGGTATTGCTGCCGGACGACGAAAGCGCGCCACGCGTATTCGATTTTGCGAACGCCAGCAGCCAGGACGCGGAGACGTTTCATCTGGCCGATATCGGCCGCGATGCGACGCTGGACTGCCGTCTGGCCGCCGGCACGCAGCAGCCGGAAGTCTGCACGCTATCCACGGCAGCGACGCCGCTGGCTGATTTCGATCAGGTGGGCGTCGATCACCTCAGCGGACGCGGCAGCGACGGCGCCCGCGTCAGGCTGCTGCGCATCCCGCGCTGACAAACTGCGTAAGCCCGATGCGCTTGCGCCGATCGGCACCCGCGTCCGCAACCGGGCATTGCGTCGATCCCGCTGCCAACGTCACGCGATGATCAAGTCGGTGCTGCGCTGTCTTCCTGCGGCTTGCCGAGGGTCTGATCGAGAAAATCGACTGCGCGGCGCAGGTGCGGAATCACGATCGAGCCGCCGACAACAAGGCCGACACTGAACACTTCGAAGAACTCGTCTTCGCTCACGCCCGCTTCGGTGCATTGCGCGACGTGGTAGCTGACGCAGTCGTCGCAACGCAAGACCAGCGAGGCGACCAGTCCCAGCATCTCCTTGGTCTTCACGTCGAGCGCGCCAGGCTTGTAGGTTTGCGTATCGAGTGCAAAAAAACGCCGCACGACCTGGTTGTCCTGCGCCAGGATGCGCTCATTCATGCGCTGGCGGAATTCGGTGAATTGCTTCATCCGATCGTTCACGGCGCCGTCTCCGTCGGGTCCTTCAGGCGGCCGGCGCGGTCGGCCGCGACGAGGTCGTCATAGCCGCCGACATGCGTCTCCCCAATGAAGATCTGCGGAACCGTCCGCCGGCCGCTGCTGCGCGTCAGCATTTCGTCACGCCGCGCAGCATCCAGATCGATACGGATCTCTTCATAGTCGAATCCCCTCTGCCTGAGAAAATTCTTGGCGGCGACGCAGTAAGGGCAGATCGCGCTGGTATAAATTTGCACTCGATTCATTGGGGGTTTCCGGCCTCTGGCGCGCGCCTAGATTGGGGCGCTCCACGACGACTTGCAAGATGGTCCGAGCGGTTCTGCGTCGCACGAATGAACCGCCCCTGAGCAAGCACACTGGTGAGCGCGGCAATCGCTGCATTGCGGTGGCGGTCGCAACGGCAGCGCGCTAATGTGGTGCTGATCATTGTTCCGATACCCGGTGTCGTCATGCGTGCCCTACGTGGCTTTTCCGTTCTCGCCGTCGCGTGCATCAGTGCGCTTGCCGGCGCGGGCGAGCCGGATGTCAAGTTGCCGGACATCGGCAGCTCGGCTGCTGGCCTGGTCTCGCCGCAGGAGATGCACGACTACGGTGCGGGCATGCTGCAGGAAATGCGCGCGCTTGGCCTCGTGCTCGACGATGCGCTGCTGAACGACTACATCAATTCACTCGGCTACAAGCTGGTCGCGAGCAGCGAGATACCGAACCAGTCCTTCACATTCTTCATCGTCCGCGATGACCAGATCAATGCATTCGCCGCTCCCGGCGGATTCGTGGCCGCGAACGCCGGCTTGATCACGACGATGCAGCGCGAGGACGAACTGGCGGGTGTGCTCGCACACGAGATCTCGCACGTGCAGCAGCAGCACATCCTGCGCGCGTTCGAGGACGTGCAGAAGATGTCGGTGCCGATCATGCTCGCGATGCTCGGCGTGCTGATTGCCAGCGCGCATCGCACTGACGACGCCGGCATGGCGGGCATCATGGCCGGCACCTCGCTGATGCAGCAGCACCAGATCAATTTTACGCGCGGCGAGGAAGCAGAAGCCGACCGCTTCGGAATCCAGACACTGGCCCGCGCTGGCTTCGATCCGAATTCAATGGCCGGCGCCTTCCAGGCGCTGCAGCGAGTCATGCGCGTCAACGGCGTCGATGTACCTGAATTCCTGCTCGACCATCCGCTCGACAGCAAGCGCATCGCCGAGGCGAAGGCGCGCGCGCAGCAGCTCGGCTGCCCGAGTCAACTGCACCTGAGGACAGCGCCGACGGCACCCACGTCGGGTGCATTGAACCTGGCCTTGCCCAATTCGCATGCAGCGGACGCCAGCGCGGACACGGTCGACGAAGCGAGCGCCATTGCGGCCAGCGACGCGACGATCGCGAGGGTCGATCCGCCCGTGCCCGGCGGCAAGACTTTGCCGCAGGTCACGATCACCACCTGCAGTGTGCCCGGCAGCGCGCGCGAGGCGTATTTCGAGCTCATGCGCGAACGCGCGCGCGTACTCACGGCGAATTCGAACACCGTCATGCGTGCCTACTACGCGGACAACCTGCGCGACAACCCTGCCTTCGACACCACGGCAAACCGCTATGGCTATGCGCTCGCGCTGATGTCCACCGGCGAATCCGCACACGCGGTTGCCCAACTGAAAACGCTGACAGCGCGTCAACCGGAATCTTCGGTGCTGCGACTCGCACTCGCCAATGCCGAGGACCTGAGCGGCGACAAGCCGACGGCGCTGAAAATCTACGAGCAGCTCGATAGCGACTTCCCCGGCAATCGCGCGATCACGCTGTCGCATGCCGATGCACTACTGGCACAGGCCGACGAGAAAAGCGCCAAGCGCGCACTCGAACTGCTGCGTCCGCTGGTCGAACGCTACAGCGACGACCCCGATCTGCAGAAGAGCTACGCGCGGGCAAACCAGTTGGCCGGCGACAAGGTCCGCGCGGCTGAAGCCTACGCCGAAGCGGCCTACCTCGGCGGACACGCCGAGGATGCACTGAACCAGCTCAAGGCGCTGTCCAAGCAATCCGACCTGACCTACTACCAGCGTAGCCGCATCGACGCACGTATCACCCAGCTCACGCCGACCGTACTGGAAATGCGCAAGCGCGGCACGCCGTCTGCCACGGACTCGCCGGATTCGCTGGCGCCGGCATTTTCGTGCTGTCGCCCCACAGTGGGAAAGGCGGCACAGCCGCTTTCAAGCGGAAAGATGTAATAATTCCGCAATAAATTCCGGCTTGAAAACCGACCTTTCGGCGGAACTCTGGCCTGCAATCGTGCCGCGTGTCATTCTGGCGTAACAAAATATCGCTGCAATGATGGCGTCATAAAGCGCGCCTATCGCGCCCCTCCTGGTGGCCTCGTGCAAAAACATATTCTTATCGTCGAAGACGAAACCGCGATCCGCGACATGGTCGCGTTCGCCCTGCGCAAAGCGGGTATGGAGGCGATGCATGCGGCCGACGCGCGCGCCGCACAGACCGCGATCAGCGAACGCGTACCGGACCTGATCCTGCTCGACTGGATGCTGCCCGGCATGAGCGGCATCGACCTCGCGCGGCGCCTGCGCAAGGACGAACTCACGCGCGAAGTGCCGATCATCATGCTGACCGCGCGCGGCGAGGAAACCGACCGCGTCGGCGGCCTCGATGCCGGCGTCGACGACTACGTCGTGAAACCTTTCTCGACGCGCGAGTTGCTCGCGCGCATCCGCGCCGTGATGCGCCGTACGCACGGCGAGGATGCCGAAGGCGTCGTCGAACTCGGTGGAATGCGCATCGATAGCGCCGCGCATCGCGTATTTTCCGGCGAGCAACCGGTGCATATCGGACCGACCGAATACCGCCTGCTGCATTTCTTCATGACCCATGCCGAACGCGTCTATTCACGTGGTCAACTGCTCGATCATGTCTGGGGCGGCGGCGTCTATGTCGAGGAGCGCACCGTCGACGTGCATATCCGCCGATTGCGCAAGACGCTCGAGCCGTTTGGCCGCGACGCGCTGGTGCAGACCGTGCGCGGCGCCGGCTATCGCTTCTCGACCAGCGTCTGATGGTGTCGCGCGGAACGTTCGCCTGATATGACCATGCAATGGGCATCTCTTCGAATCGCGCGTCCATGAGCACCGCCTTGCCCTGCATGAGCGCCGTCGCATGCCGTCGCGTCTAGGTCGCGCGTGGCGCTCGACCCTTTGGCGTCTCGTCGCGCTGGCGGCGGTCGCGCTGGCACTCGGCTGGTGGCTGCATGCGGTCCCGCAAAGCCTGCTTGTCGTTATCGCCGGCGTCTTCGCGTTCGGCGTGTTCCGCTTCGCTCGACTCGGGCGTTTCCTGACTCGACCGCAATGGCTGCCACCGGCTGAAGGCAGCGGCATTTGGGACGAGATGCAGAATCTGCTTCGCCGTCGCCAACGCGTTGCGTTCGAGGAAAAGCGCCGACTCGTACGATTGCTGCGCTCGTTCCGTGACGCCGCCGCGGCACTGCCGGATGCGGTGGTCGCACTCGATCGCGAACAGCGCATCCAGTGGTTTAACGCCGCTGCGAGCCATCTGCTCGGCCTCAAATATCCGCAGGACATCGGCGGCCATCTGACCAATCTCGTGCGCGCGCCGCGTTTCGCCGAGTGGTTGCATCGGGAGACCATCGAACCGTTGAACGATCTGGCCGCGCCGGCGGACGAGAACCTGCGCCTGAACCTGCGCCTGATCCGCTACGCCGACGACCAGGCGTTGCTGGTCGCACGCGACGTCAGCCAGTTGATGCGGCTCGAACAAGTGCGCCGCGATTTCGTCGCGAACGTGTCGCACGAGCTGCGCACGCCGCTGACGGTCGTGCACGGCTATCTCGACATGATCGAGCCGGAGCAGATTCCGGAGTACGAACCGATCCTGCACGAGCTGCGCATTCAGTCACGCCGCATGACGCAGATCGTCGAGGATCTGCTGACACTATCCCGCCTCGAAGCGCAGGGCGATCTGCCGCAGGAACGCGTCAGTCTGCGTCCACTGCTCGAAGCGCTGCGGCGCGAAGCCGTCGCGCTGAGCCAGGGCGAGCATATGGTCACCACCGACCTGCGCGGCCGCCACGACCTGCTGGGATCGACCAAGGAATTGCACAGCGCATTCTCGAATCTGGTCAGCAATGCGGTGCGTTACACGCCGGCCGGAGGACGTATCACGTTGCGCTGGGAAAGCGATGCGAGCGGCGCGCGCCTGTCGGTAACCGACACCGGCCCCGGCATTTCGCCGCAGCATCTGCCGCGCTTGACCGAACGCTTCTATCGCGTCTCGACCAGTCGCTCACGCGATACCGGCGGCACCGGTCTCGGCCTGTCGATCGTCAAGCATGTGCTGCAGTTGCATCAGGCCCACCTGGAAGTCACCAGCGAACTCGGCGTCGGCAGCATCTTCAGCTGCGTCTTCGGCCACGAGCGCCTGCTCGAACCGCTGGCGTTGGCCGAAGCGACATGAGGCGCGCGGTCGTCGTGTGGGTCGTCGCCGCGCTGCTGTTCGCTTCCGCCGCCGCAGTTGCCGCTGCCGATGTGGGCGGCACCCTGACCAGCGTCGGTTCGGACACCGCGAGTGCGCTGATCACGCGCTGGGCCGGCGCGTTCCAAACCGCACATCCGCAGGTGCGCATCCAGGTGCAGGCGGTCGGTTCGGCCAGCGCGCCGGCTGCGCTCGGTGGCGGCGCTGCGGATCTGGGCTCGATGAGCCGGCCGATGAGCGCAGGCGAACTCGCCACGTTCCAGGCTCGCTACGGTTATGCGCCCAGCTACATCGTCGTTGCGCACGACGCGATTGCCGTTTTCGTGCATCCGGACAACCCGCTGGATCGCATCACGCTCGCGCAACTCGACGCGATCTACTCGGCCACTCGACGCTGCGGCCTGCCGCAGCCGATACGGCGCTGGAGTGATCTGGCGGTCGACATGCCGGCGGACGCAAACGCACTCCTCGTGAGTGGCCGCAATGGAGCTTCTGGTACCTACGAGCTGTTCCGCACGACCGTGTTGTGCGGCGGCGACTATCGCGCAAATGTCGTCGCGTGGCCCGGCAACGGCGCTGTCGTGGCGACCGTCGCCACCAATCGCGAAGCGATCGGCTATGCCGGCGCCGGTTATCTGAATGGCCTGGTCAAACCGCTCGCGCTTGCGCGCGATGCGGACGATCGCGGCACGCTGCCCGATCGCGCGAGTGTCACGCAAGGGCGCTACCCTCTCGCGCGAGCCTCGTATATTTACTTCAACCGCGCGCCCGGACGCGCGCTGGCCGCGCTGCCGCAGGCCTTCCTTGCGTATGCGCTGTCGGATGAAGGGCAGGCTCTGGCGCAACAGGAAGGTTTCCTGGCGCTGGATCCGAGCGAGCGTGCCGCACAGCGCGCTCGATTGACCGATTGAGCGATCGACCGAATGAACATCAACGAGCGGACCGTCCCATGAATCGCGAAGTGCCTCAGAACCTCAAGGATCCGGCCCTCTATCTGAATCGCGAGCTGGCCCAGCTCGAATTCAATTTCCGCGTGCTCGCGCAAGCCGAGGACCCGGGCATGCCGCTGCTCGAGCGGCTGCGTTACCTGTGCATCTCGTGCACGAATCTCGACGAGTTCTTCGAGGTGCGCGTAGCGGTCCTGCGCGAACACTACAGTCTCGGTGAAATGCGCCCGGGGCCGGACCAGTTGCCGCCCGCCGAAGTGCTGGCGCGCATCCGCGAACGCGCGCTGACGCTGGTCAAGGCGCAATACGATTTCTGGAACGCCACGCTGCTGCCTGAGCTCGAACGCGAAGGAGTGCGGTTCTCCAAGCGCGACACCTGGACGGTGAAGCAGAAACGCTGGCTGCAGGGATATTTCCGCAACGAGATCCTGCCGGTGCTGTCGCCACTCGGCCTCGATCCGGCGCATCCGTTCCCGCGCATCCTCAACAAGAGCCTGAACCTCGCCGTCGTGCTGAAGGGCCGCGACGCCTTCGGTCGCGAGGGTCACATGGCCCTGGTACGCGCGCCGCGCTCACTGCCGCGCATCATCCGGCTGCCGGCCGAAGTCGCCGAATCCGCCTACGATTTCGTGTTCCTGTCGAGCGTGCTGCACGAATTCATGGATGAACTGTTCCCCGGCATGCAGGTCAAGGGCTCGTACCAGTTCCGTGTCACGCGCAACAGCGAACTCGTGGTCGATGAAGACGAGGTCGAGAACATCGCGTTGGCGCTGCGTGACGAACTCAAGGGTCGCGGCTTCGCCAAGCCGGTGCGGCTGGAGGTGGCCGACAACTGTCCGAAGGCGATCTCGGACATGCTGATGCACAACTTCGAGCTGACCGAGCCGGAGGTGTACCGCTGCGACGGTCCCGTCAACGTCAGCCGCATCAACTCGATCTACGACCAGGTCGACCGGCCGGACCTCAAATTCCCGACGTTCACCCAGCGCCTGCTGCCGGCGCTGATCGAAGAGCAGAGCCTGTTCGAAGCGATCCGCCAGCGCGACATCCTGATGCATCACCCATTCGAATCGTTCAACGCGGTGATCGAATTGGTGCGCGAGGCCAGCGTCGATCCGGACGTGATGGCGATCAAGCAGACGCTGTATCGCGTCGGCAACGCATCGCCGCTGGTCGATCACCTGATCGACGCCGCTCGCCAGGGCAAGGACGTCACCGTCGTCGTCGAACTGCGTGCGCGCTTCGACGAGGAAGCGAACCTGCGCCTGGCGAACCGCTTGCAGGAGGCCGGCGTGCAAGTCGTCTACGGCGTGGTCGGTTTCAAGACGCACGCGAAGATGCTGCTGATCGTGCGCCGCGAGAAAGGAGTGCTGCATCGCTACGTGCATCTGTCGACCGGCAACTATCACCAGGTCACCTCGCGCATCTACACCGACTTCGGCCTGATGACGGCGAACCCCGAGATTGGCGAGGACGCGCATCTGCTGTTCCTGCAGTTGTCCGGCCTCGGTCCGATCATCCAGACCAAGCGCATCCTGCACTCGCCTTTCACCCTGCACAAAGGCTTGATGGAGAAGATCGAGCGTGAGATCGGGCACGCCCATGCCGGCCGACCCGCTCGCATCATCGCCAAGATGAATGCGCTGAACGAGGAAAACGTCGTCGAGCAGCTCTATCGCGCGTCGCAGGCCGGCGTGCAGATAGATCTGATCATCCGTGGCGCCTGCAGCCTGCGTCCCGGTATCGTCGGTGTGTCCGAGAACATCCGCGTGCGCTCGATCGTCGGCCGCTTCCTCGAGCACAGCCGCGTGTACTGGTTCCAGAACGACACGGCGCCGGAGATCTACTGTTCGAGCGCCGACTGGATGGAGCGCAATCTGCTGCGCCGGATCGAGACCTGTTTCCCGATTCTCGACGTCGCGCTCGCACAGCGCGTTTACGACGAATCACTGGCGAACTACCTTGCCGACAATACGCAGGCCTGGATGCTGGAGCAGGACGGTAGCTACACGCGTCTGACGCCAGGCACCGAGCCGGCGCACTCGGCGCAGCAAACCCTGCTGACGCTGTTCAAGCAGTAACGCGGGCCCTGCAGGTGGCGAAATCGGCAGCGCTGGCACGGCAGCGGGGACGTGCGACAATCACAGCAGCTTCCATGCGAGCAGCACACGTGACGGACGCGAGCGCCCCCGACATCCGCGACGGTGAACTGCTGGCTGCTGTCGACCTCGGCTCGAACAGCTTCCATCTGGTCGTCGCACGCTACGAGCACGGCGGTTTGCGTCTGATCGATCGCCTGCGCGACAGCGTGCGCCTGGCGATGGGCTTGCGCCCTGACGGCAGCCTGGAACCCGAACGGCGCGAGCGCGCCCTCGAATGCCTGGCGCGTTTCGGCCAGCGCCTGCGCGCGCTGCCGACCGAACGCGTGCGCGCGGTCGCGACAAATACCGTGCGACAACTCGCCAATCCACAAGCGTTCCTGCTGCCGGCTGAAACCGCGCTGGGCCATCCGATCGAGATCGTCGCCGGCCGCGAGGAGGCGCGCCTGATCTATCTCGGCGTCGCGCACGACCTTGCCAAGTCGAACCAACGCCGGCTCGTCGTCGACATCGGCGGTGGCAGTACCGAATTCATCATCGGCCAGGGCTTCGAGGCACTGGAGAAGGAAAGTCTGCAGATGGGCTGTGTCGCCAGCACGCTGCGCTTCTTTGGCGACGGCAAGTTCACGCTCAAGCGCTGGCGCCAGGCACAAACCGAAATCGCGGTCGAACTGCAGCAGTTCGCGGCCGATTACAAGGCACGCGGCTGGGGCGAGGCGATCGGCTCCTCCGGTACCGCCAAGGCCATCGACAACATCGTGCAGGCGAACGGCTGGAGTGATCAAGGCATCACCGCAGGCTCGCTCGCGCGCTTGCGCGATGCGATTCTCGAAGCCGGCAGTGTCGACAACCTGCGTCTGGCTGGACTTGCCGAGGACCGCACGCCGGTGATCGCCGGCGGCGTCGCGATCCTCGAAGCGATCTTCGCGACCTTCGCCCTCGAAAACATGGGCGTGTGCGAGACCGCGATGCGCGAAGGCATCCTCTACGACATGGTCGGCCGCTCGATGCACCGCGATCCGCGCGCCGGCAGCATCGCCGCACTCGCCGCGCGCTATGCGGTCGAGCGCGCGCAGGCCGCCCGCGTGCATCATTCCGCGCTGGAGCTGTTCGATCAGGTTGCCGACGCCTGGCAGCTCGGCGCACTTGATCGCGACCTGCTGGGTTGGGCCGCCGACATTCACGAGATCGGCCTCGCCATCGCGCACAGCCTGCACCATATCCACGGCGCCTACA
>JBDTYM010000070.1:0-20749 GCA_040005635.1 Dokdonella sp.
TCGGTCTCGCCGGCGCGATCCTGCACGATCCGAAGGTGCTGATCCTCGACGAGCCCACCGATGGCCTCGATCCGAACCAGAAGCAGGAAGTGCGCACCCTGATCAACTCGATGGCGCGCGACAAGACGATCATCATTTCGACGCACATGCTGGAGGAAGTCCACGCGGTCTGCAGCCGCGCGATCATCATTGCGGCCGGACGCATCCTGGCCGACGCCAGCCCGGCCGAACTCGAAGCGCGCTCGCGCTATCACCAAGCGGTCTCGCTGACGGCAGTGAACGTCGCAGAGGCGAAGGCGGCGCTGTCGAGGATCGCCGACGTGGCCGCGATCGAAGTCGATCCGCAAGACGGCCGTATCACCGCGTTTCCGAAGCCGGGCCGCTCGATCTTCGTCGCCGTCGGCGACGCGCTGAAGGCGCAGGGAGTCACGGTGCGCGAACTCGCGCTGGAGCCGGGTCGTCTGGACGAAGTGTTCCGCACGATCACACAGGGCGCGGCCGGCCAGGAGGCACGCACATGAGCGGCATCCTGACGATCTTCCGGCGCGAGCTGCGCAGCTATTTCGCGACACCGGTTGCGTATGTCTTCATCGTGATCTTCCTGCTGCTGTCGGGCGCGTTCACGTTTTATCTCGGCAACTTCTACGAACGCGGCCAGGCCGATCTGCAGCCGTTCTTCAATTTCCATCCCTGGCTGTACCTGTTCCTGGTGCCGGCGGTGTCGATGCGGCTGTGGGCCGAGGAGCGCAAGAGCGGCACCATCGAGCTGTTGCTGACGTTGCCGGTGACGATGTGGCAGGCCGTGCTCGGCAAGTTCCTCGCTGCGTGGGCCTTCATAGCGATCGCGCTGGCACTGACGTTCCCGATCTGGATCACGGTCAACTATCTTGGCAGCCCTGACAACGGTGTGATCTTCGCGAGCTATCTCGGCTCGCTGTTGATGGCCGGTGCGTTCCTCGCGATCGGCTCGTGCATCTCCGCCTCGACGCGCAACCAGGTCGTCGCCTTCATCCTGACCGTGGTGATCTGCTTCGTGCTGCTGCTGGCGGGCTTCCCGCTGGTGCTCGACTTCTTTCGCGCGGTGGCACCGCAGGGCATCGTCGATGCGATCGCAGGTCTCAGCTTCCTGACGCATTTCGGATCTACGGCGAAGGGTGTCATCGATCTGCGCGACCTGATCTATTTCGTATTGATGATCGGTGCGTGGCTGTATGCCACGGCAGTGGTCATCGATCTCAAGAAAGCCGCCTGAGGAGGGAACCCGATGTCACTCAATCGAAAGGCCCTTTCGGGCACCGCCCTGATCGTGATCGCCGTGTTGTTCGTGGCGATCATGTTGCTGGTCAACGTCGTCTTTCGCGGCGCGCGGATGGATCTCACGCAGAACCATCTGTACACCTTGTCCGACGGCACCAGCAACATCCTCAAGTCGATCGACGAGCCGATCAATCTGTATCTGTTCTATTCCGACAAGGGCACGCAGGATCTGCCGCAGCTGCGCACGTATTTCACGCGGGTGCGCGAAATGATCGAGGAAATGGCCTCGCGCTCCGGCGGCAAGCTCAAGCTCGAAGTCATCGATCCGTTGCCGTTCTCCGAAGACGAAGATCGCGCGACGAGCTTCGGTCTGCAGTCGGTGCCGGTCAGCGCGGCCGGCGACAAAGTGTTCTTCGGCCTTGCCGGCACCAATTCGACGAATGGACAGGCCTCGATTCCGTTTCTGCAGCCGGACAAGGAGTCCTTCCTCGAATATGACGTCGCCAAGCTGATCCACGAATTGGAGACGCCGAAGAAGCCGGTCGTCGGCCTGCTCTCGGGTCTGCCGATCGCTGGCGGTGCCGACCCGACCGCGCGCCAGATGCGCGAGCCATGGGCCGTCGACCAGCAATGGTCGCAGCTGTTCGAGATGCGCAGCCTGACGGCTGCCACGCTGAAGGCGATCGACAAGGACATCGACGTGCTCGTCATCGTGCAGCCGAAGCAGCTCAGCGACGACGCGCAGTACGCGATCGACCAGTTCGTGCTGCGCGGCGGTCATCTGCTCGTGTTCGTCGACCCGAACGCCGAACTCGACGACAGCGGCGCCGACCCGAGCAATCCGATGTCCGCGATGATGGCGGACAAGTCGTCCGATCTGCCGAAGCTGTTCAAGGCCTGGAATGTCGAGTACGACCCGAAGAAGGTCGTGCTCGATCGTGCGCGCGCATTGCCGATCAGTCTGGCCGAGGGGCAGGCACCGGTACGCCATCCAGCCATCCTCGGCCTGACCCAGGCCGACCTCAACCATGACGACGTGGTGACCGCGAGTCTCGACAACATCAACGTGTCCTCGGCGGGTTATTTCGAATTGTCGAAGGACGCCAAGGACGAGAAGCTGCTGCCGCTGATCCAGACGACGTCCGACGCGATGAGCGTGCCCAGCGATCGCCTGCGCATGCTGGCCGATCCGAGCACGCTGATGACCGGCTACCAACCAGCCGGCGCGCCGTTCGTGATCGCGGGGCGCCTGTCCGGCAAATTCAAGACCGCGTTCCCGGAGCGCAAGGGGGACGGCGCCCTGGCGGAGTCGAAAGGTGATGGCCAGATCGTGCTGGTCGCCGATACCGACATCCTCAGCGATCGCCTATGGGTGCAGGTGCGGCCGTTCTTCGGCCAGCAGATCCTCAATGCATTCGCCAACAACGGCGACTTCGCGGTCAACGCGCTCGACAACATGGCCGGTTCCAGCGACCTGATCTCAATCCGCGGCCGCGCGACGTCGCAGCGTCCCTTCACGACCGTCGAGGCGCTCAAGCGCAATGCCGACGAGCGCTTCCGCGCGAAGGAGCAGGAGCTGCAGCAGGAACTGTCCGATACCGAGCGCAAGCTGACGGAGTTGCAGAGCGCGAAGAGCCAGGATCAGCAGCAGATCCTGTCGCCGGAACAGAAGAGCGAACTCGACAACTTCCTCAAGCGCAAGCTCGAGATCCGCAAGGAGCTGCGCCAGGTGCGCCGACAGCTGGATGCCGAGATCGAGACGCTCGGCACGCATCTGAAGATCGTCGACATCGTGCTGATGCCGTTGCTCGTCACGCTGCTGGCGCTCGGCTTCGCCTGGTGGCGCAGCCGCCGCCGGCGCACTGCCCAGGGAGCGCGCGCATGAACCAGAAGACGCTTGTCGGACTCGCCATTGCCGCGCTGATCGCGATCGTTGCGGCGATCGTGCTGAATCAGCGCAGCCAGCCACGCAGCGAAGGCACGACCGAGCAGACGACCTATCTCGCAGCCGCCCTGCGCGATCGCGTCAACGACATCGGCAAACTCGTCGTGACTGCTGCCGGCAACAAGACGATCGCGACGCTGACGCGCGCCGCGGATGGCTGGGTGGTGGCGGAGAAGGGCGGTTATGCGGTCGACACCGGCAAATTGCGCGAGCTCCTGCTCAAGTTGGCCGATGCGAAACTGCTCGAGCAGAAAACATCGAACAAGGACAAGTACGCGACGCTGGGCGTCGAGGATGTCGCCGCGAAGGACGCGAAGGGTTTGCAGGTCGAACTCGACGGCCTCGCGCAGCCTCTGACGGTGATCGTTGGCACGACGAACCCGCGCGGGGGCACCTTCGTGCGCCGCGCTGGGGATGCGCAGAGCTGGCTGACCTCGGCCACGCTGACCATCCCGAAGGACGCAGCCGACTGGCTGAAGAAGGATCTCGCCGATATCCCGGCGAACCGCATCGCAGCGGTCACGATCACGCACGCCGATGGCAAGAGCGTGCGCGTGCACAAGGACGTTGCCGGCGACGCCAACTACACGGTCGCCGATATTCCGAAAGGGCGCCAGGCGGGCTCCGAGTTCACCTCGAACGGTCTCGCCTCGGCGCTGGCGGGCCTGCGCTTCGACGACGTGCTCGCGACCAAAGACGCCGTGCCCGGCCAGTCGGCGCTGAAAGCACACTATGCCGCGTTCGATGGACTCGTCGTCGACGTCAGCGCATGGGACAAGGACGGCAAGGACTATGCGCAGTTCAAGGCATCGTTCGATGCGGCGCAGGCCGACAAGGGCATTGCCGCCGCGCAGGCGAAAGCGAAGGCCGACTTCGCCATGGCAACGGCTGCCGCCGATGCGGCCAAGAATTCGAAGGAAGCGCAGGCGGAGGATGCCGCCGATGCGCCGATCAAGCCGCTATCGGTCAGCGACCCGGCCAAGGACCGCGAAAACCGTCTCGCGGTGCTGAACAAGGAGATCGCCGATCTCAACACGCGCTTCGACGGCTGGACGTTCGTGCTGCCGGCGTACAAGTACGCCAGCATCAACAAGTCGATCGAGGATCTGTTGAAGCCGCTTGATGCGCCGGCGGCCGCCAGCGGCGCGCCGGCCCCGAAGAAGTCGGTGGCGCAGAAAAAGTCGTAGCCGACACCCGACTGCCCGCTGCTGCAGGTGGTGGGGCTGGCGAAAGCGGCGCCTTCAAGCGCCGGTCCTCTCGCATCGCGTGGATCGCATGCGGTTCGCATCCGTGTTCGCGCCTGGGCGCCGGGTCATCGATAAAGGGAATGTCGATGCCGGCTTCGTCGAAGCATGGAGCGTGCCATTGGACATCGCGGTTCTTGCCACTTCCTTCCTCACGGCCGTGCTGCTCGCCGGCGTGATGGGCTATGCGATCCAGCGCGGCGGAACCTGCACCGTCGGGGCGATCGAGCAACTCATCCATGAACATCGATGTCAGCGTTTCCTGAGCATTCTGGAAGCGGGCGTGTGGGTGCTCGCCGGGTTGTTCATCGCCCGCGCGCTCGGCTTGTCGATCAACTTTCCGGCAGGGTATCCGGTCGGTGCCATGACGATCGTCGGCGGCGTTCTGCTCGGCCTCGGCGCCTTCGTCAACGGCGCCTGCGTATTCGGTTCGGTCGCCCGCATAGGCTCGGGGCAATGGAGCTATATCGCGACACCCCTGGGTTTCTTCCTCGGCTGCTGCGTGACCGGCGCCGTGCTGGCCGAGCGGCCGGGTGCGCCGATCGCCTATGTCGAGCCATCGCCGCGTCTTGTGGCGGCAATCGCCATCGCGTTGTGCATCGGGCTTGGATGGCGCGTGAGTTCGGCGTTGCTGCGATATCGGCGTCGCAACGGGGTCGGCCACCTTGCCAATCTCTGGCAGGCATTCACGCGGCACGTCTGGGAACCGGATGCGGCGACGTGCGTGATCGGCATCGCATTCGTCGGCATGCTGCTGCTGGTCGGTGCGTGGACCTACACCGATGTGCTCGCAGACCTCGCGCGTGGCGCGCCCATGAGCCTGCTTGCGCGCGGATTGCTGCTGCTGGTGCTCTTTGCCGGAGCCTTGCTCGGCGGCTACAGCGCAGGCCGATTCCGCCCGGCGCGCCTCGAGGCGATTTTGCTGCTGCGATGCCTCTGCGGCGGCGCTCTCATGGGAATCGGCGGCGGCTTGGTTCCCGGTGGCAACGACGGTTTGCTGCTAATCGGCATGCCGCTGCTCTGGCCCTATGCCTGGATCGCGTTCGCGGCGATGGCGGTGACTATCGCGGCCGCCATGCTCTGGACTAGCATCCTCGCGCGATGGCGCGCGTAGCGCTGACGCATTGCAGTTTCCTTCGATTCGATTTCGCGCCCACGCCATGACCTCAACGCGTTTTTCCCTGCTTGCCGGAGCGATAGCGGGCGCCGTCGCTGTCGCGCTTGGCGCATTCGGCGCACATGCACTGCGCAGTGCGCTCGACGAACGTGCCTTGGCCACCTGGCATACGGCGGTCGACTACCAGTTTTGGCACGCACTGGCTCTGCTGGCCGTCGGCCTGCTCACACGCGCCACATCGACGGGGGAATCATCGACGCGCGCATCGAAGATTGCGGCAGTCGCGTTCGTCGTCGGCATCGCGCTGTTCTGCGGCAGTCTCTACGCGCTCGCGCTCGGCGCGCCGCACATCGTCGGCGTCATCACGCCGCTCGGTGGCGTCGCCCTCATCGCCGGCTGGCTCGCGCTCGCGGTCCACGCCGTGCGCGATGCTGCGAGGCAATGACGAGGGTTCTTCTCAGGCGGTGATCGCAGCCGCATGATCCTGGCGCGTAGCAGACGTTTGCATTCGACAAAAACGTCGCTCATCCGGGAGAAAACCCCTGTCCCCGCATCGGCGGCGACTACCGCGGCGACATCGACGGTGAATTTCTCGCCCTAGCTCATCACGGGAGCTGTCCGTAAAAGCGTGCGGAACAAGGCAAGGGGCTTTCACTCCGGCGAAAGCCGGAATCCAACCGGATCTCCCATCGAAAAAATCCGTCGGGTTCCAGCTGGTTTTCCGCATCGCTCTGGAGCTGCGTCGTCCCGATGACGCTCACACTTGCGCAGGTCGACGCGCATGCCAGCACCAGTGCCAGGGTTCGTACGCGATGCCGCGCGGGTTGTCGCGCGGATAGGACAGCGTGAAGCCGAAGTTCCGCGCGCGCATGGTCAGCCATGCGAATGCTGGCGAAGTTTCGAATTCCTCTTCCAGCGCAGCACAGCCGGGCGTCGTGAGGTCGACCACACGGCCTGAATGATGTTCACTGTAGCCAGGCGCCGCGCTGACGCGCAGGATCTGGGCGATCGTCTCGCCACGTTCGAGCTTGCGTTTCAGGATGCCGAGTTGATAGTCGGCCGAGCGGAACGCCGACACCACCTGCAGATCGATGCCTGCATCGGCCGCGGCACCGCGCATGCGCAGGAACGCGCGCGCCGCTCGCGGGGCCAGCCATTGCATGCGTGCATGGATGTCTTCTCCGATGCAGACGAGTTCAGCGGGTTCGCGCACGAGCCTGAGGCTGCGCGTTCTGCCGTAGTCCAGGGGCACGCCGAGGCGATGGGCCTCCTGCACGACCCTGCGTCGTTGCTGTATATCGCAGCGCGCTGGCGGATCGGGCGTCTTGTTCAAGCGTGTCGACCGTAGCCGTCGAGAAAGGTCCGGGCGCCTATTGCGCCGCCGACAGCGGCTTGACGTAGAAGCCTGCAATCAGACCATCGCTGCCGCAGGCGACTTGCGCGACGAGATTGGCCTTGTCGAAGATCAGCGGCGTCATCACGACGAAGTAACCCTCGCCCTCGCCGGGATGGGGCTGGCCGCGCGCCTTCAACGCGCCGAACTGCGCCATCGACGCCCAAGTGTCCTTGAACTTCGCCGGCGGCAGACCGCCGCGCATCTTGGCATCGAAATCTTTTGTTGCAGTGGCGAAATCACCTTTCTGTGCGGCATCGAGCAGGGCGTTCGAGCGCGCCTCACAGCCGCTCGCCTGACGTTTTTTCTGCGGGTCGATCGCCGGTGGCGTCAGTGCCGGCGCATCGGCCGATACGCCGGCCGCGGCGGCGGGTTCCTGCGCAACAGGGGATTCGGCAGTGGCCGCGGGTTCGGACTTTGCTGCTGCCGCATTCGCATTGACGTCCTTCGCACGCGCCAGCGCGTCGACATCGATCTCTTGCGGCGAAGCCGCCGACTGATCAGCGGCGGGCGGAGCAGTCTGCGCGTGGGCGACAGCGCCGAACAGGATTGACGCGAGCAGGAGCGAACGCAAAATCATCGGGGTTCTCCGAGCGAAAGTGGCACAGCCTCGCAGCTGCACGCTGAACCTGCATTGTCCCGACGATCGCAGCGTCGGCGCAACTCGAATGCGCGACGGCGATTCGCAGAGCACCACGATGAGCGCGAATGCGTCAAGAAGAACCCTCGCCGATACCCTTCGGTCTTGCAGCCGGCTTCAACCGGCCGCCCCTGACCAGTGCCTCGCACAGCACGTATTCGATCTGCGCGTTGGGCGAGCGCGGCTCGTCTTCGGACCAGCGCTGCATAGCGTCGAGCACGGTTGTGTTAACGCGCAGCGGATAAGCCTTTTTCTCGCCTGTGATTGCCGTGGCTGACGACTAGACGTTCTAAAATTACCCGGATGTTATTGACGCATCAAATATATCCGGGTAAATTTGTGACTCCGAATAAGAGCGAATCCGAGTGGACAAATCGCTTCCCGTCGCGTGTACCGCGTTCGCCGGATCAAGGCGCCTTGCCGCGGGCAATGTTCTGGAGGTGGCGCTGTGCGTGAAGGCGGCCATCCAGGCTGACCGATCGCTGTCCGTGCTCGTATTCAACGACCATGACGGGATGCCGATCGATCTGAATTTGAGTGGCGGCCAGACCGCGTTGCGCAAACGCTACGGTCGCGTTGGCATCGGCGTAGAAGGCACGAATATCGAGGCGACCAGCGATCGCCCCAAGCGCGGACGCGGACGTCCCCGGCTCGGCGTGGTCGCGCGCGAGGTAACCTTGCTGCCGCGCCATTGGGACTGGCTGGCCGGACAAGCCGGTGGTGCGTCAGTAGCATTGCGCAAGCTCGTCGAACATGCCCGACGCACTCACGCCGAGGCGGATCTTCGACGAAACGCGCAGGAGGCGACGTATCGGGTGATGGGGGCGATTGCCGGGGATGCGAAAGGTTTCGAGGAAGCGACGCGCGCGTTGTTCGCGGGAGATCACAAGGGATTCGCGCGGCGCACGGCGTCGTGGCCGGACGATATCCGCGACTACCTCGATCGTCTTGCCGCCGCGGCGTTTGCGCAGCCTTCCGGCAGCTCCGATCGAGGACTGCCGCTGCCCGATCATTGAGGTTCGATCATTGAAGTCTGTCGAACGCGCAGCCCCAGCGCGGCCAATCACTGACCCTACTGAAGAAGGACTTTGCACGTGCGCGATCTCACCGAAGGCCCGATTTCCCGCCATTTGATCGCGCTGGCAATGCCGATCGCGATCGGCATGCTGTTTCAGATGCTGTACTTCCTGATCGATCTGTATTTCGTCGCGCGGCTGGGCGACACCGCGATTGCCGGCGTGAGCGCAGCCGGCAATGTGCAATTCCTCGTGATGGCGCTGACCCAGGTGCTCGGCGTCGGCACGATGGCGCTGATCGCGCATGCAAGCGGGCGCAAGGACGCGACCGACGCCAATCTCGTCTTCAACCAGGGCCTCGGTCTTGCATTGGCATGCACGCTGCTCACCCTGGTCGGCGGCTATGCGGGTTGCGCGTGGTACATGCGCATGATCGCCGCGGATGCAGCGACGGCGGAGGCGGGCATCACGTATCTGCAGGCCTTTCTACCGGGCCTCGCGCTGCAGTTCGCACTGACGACGATGGGTTCGGCCTTGCGCGGTACCGGCATCGCCAAGCCGACGATGCTGGTACAGGTGATCACGGTGTTGTTGAATGCGCTGCTGGCGCCGGTGCTGATTGCCGGCTGGCTCACCGGCAAGGCGTTCGGCGTCGCCGGCGCGGGGTGGGCCAGCACACTGTCGATCACGGTTGGCGTGGCGTTGATGGCGTTGTATTTCGTACGCCTCGAGAAGTTCGTCGGATTCGAGCGCAAGTACCTGCGTCCGCAGTTGGCCACCTGGCTGCGCATCCTGCATATCGGCCTGCCGCCGGGCGGCGAGTTCGCACTGATGTTCGTCTACATGGCGGTGATCTACTGGGTCATCCGTGGCTTCGGTGCGGAAGCGCAGGCCGGCTACGGCATCGGCATGCGCGTGATGCAGTCGATCTTCCTGCCGGTGATGGCGGTGGCGTTCGCGACCGCGCCGCTGGCCGGTCAGAACGTCGGTGCGAAAAAACACGATCGCGTGCGTGCCACGTTTCGCGTCGCTGCGCTGATCGGCAGCGTGTTGATGCTCGCGCTGACCCTGATGTGCCAGTGGCGGCCGCAGTGGTTCGTGCATCCGTTCACTACCGATGTCGAAGTCATCGCGGTGGCCGCGCAGTTCCTGCAGATCATCTCGTGGAATTTCGTCGCATCCGGACTGATCTTCACCTGCTCGGGGATGTTCCAGGCGCTCGGCAACACGCGTCCAGCCCTGTACGCGAGTGCCAGCCGCCTGCTGACCTTCGTGATTCCGGCGATCTGGATGGCCTCACGGCAAGGCTTCGAGCTGCGTCAGCTGTGGCTGCTCTCGGTCGCCACGGTGACGCTGCAGGCGCTGATCAGCCTGATCCTGCTGCGCCGCGAACTGCGCACGCGGCTGCCGCCGTTGGCTCCAGCGACGGCTTGAACGGCCGCGCGTCAGGGGATGGACGTGGCGACGGATTCGGCGTTGCGCAGATCGATGCGTCCCAGCAGGTCGAGGCCCGCGAAAAAACGCCAGGGATCGCCATCGCCGACCGATAGCGCGATATGACCAGCGTCGAAGCCGAGCAGGGCCGCGTCGAAGCTCTGCCAGCGCCCGTCGACCCAGGCCTGCGCCCAGGCATGCGGCACGAACACCTGATTCTTGCCGGCGAAGTCGGGGGCGTAAGCGAGGCCGTCGACGACGCGCGTGGCGATGCCGATCGAGCGGCCGAGCGCGGCGACCAGTACCGCGTGCTCGGTGCAATCGCCTTCCGGATTGCGCGCTACTTCCAGCGCGGACGCGTAGCCGACGCCGAGAGTCTTGTTGCGAATGAAGCCGCGCACAAAAGCCTCGATGCGCAGCATGCGTTCGCGCGGCGTGCCCGCGGCGCCAGCCGCGTGGCGGGCCAGACTTTGTAGTTCCGGCGACTGGCTCTGCAGCCAGTCGTTCGGTGCGAAGTCGTCCTTGTCCGGTTTCTTCTCGCTGTGCGATGCCGCGGTGCGCTGGATCGTCACCTCGATGTGGTCGCCCTTGTGCACGACCTGCTGCTCGTCGGTGTCCGGCAGCGCGAGCGGCAAACCGTGCTCGCGCGGTGCCAGCGTGTAGCGCATCGTGCCGGCGAGTTCGCTGGCTTTCAATGGACGCGGCGACGGCATCAGGGTGCGCTCGAACACGTCGCTCTCCTGATTCGGTGCGGTGGCGCAGGCACGTTCGCACGCGAGCAGTGTCAGCTCGACACCCATCACCGGCATCGTCAGCTTGTAGACCGTCTGGTCTTCATCGAGCCAGGCGCGCGTCCTCATCGGCGCGCCCGGAAACGCGATCGTCTGTTCGACCAGAATGAGATTGCGACGTCCGCCCGGTAGGTCGACGTCCTCTTTCGTCTGCACTCGGCTGCCGACTTCGGCTGCGTCGAGACTGGATGGCTGGAATGACAGCGCCTGATAGTTCGTGCCCGGCTTGAGTCCTGCACGAAGGCCGACCAGGCGCAGACCCTCCGGCAGCAGCGCGCCTCTGGGCCAGGCCATCTGGCGCTGTTGCGCTTGTGCGCCGCCGCTGCGCGTGCTGATCTGGATGACGTCGCCATGTACGCCGCCTTCGATGACGGTCTCGCTGCCGGACAGCTGCGATACGCTGCGGAAGGCCAGCGGCTTGCCGTCCTTCGTTTCGGTGCTCGCTTCGCTGCTGCCCAGGGCCACGCGAACGCCAGCACGATCGAGCACCAGATCGAGTTTCTGGGTCGTCACGATATTCGCGCCATCGGGCTCACGTTTTGATTCGAACGAGCCGATCTTGCGGCCGTCGAGCAGCACGGTGAACCACTGGTCCTGCGGCGGCGTCGCGCGTGCGAACAGGGGCAGGGCAAGCAGGGCGAAGAGGCAGAGACGGCGCATGCGCAAATCCGGTGGGGCGATGCCGTATTGTGCCGCGCTTCGCAGCTGGGCGACTGGAAAAAAACGTGGCGACGGTCGTGCCAGCGCGCGCGATGACCGATGTTCGCCGCCCGACCGAAGCCATTGGATTTGCGCGTGCGCGGGAATGACGACAAGCCTGGCAGGCCTCGTACAATGTGCAGCCCGCCCGTGCAGACCCTTCCATGAAGCCCTTCGGCACCCCGCATACCGACACCGCGATCCGCGTCCTGCTGCTCGGCGCCGGTGAGCTCGGCAAGGAAGTCGCCATCGAGTTGCAGCGCCTGGCGGTCGAAGTCATTGCGGTCGATCGCTACGCGAATGCACCGGCGATGCAGGTCGCGCATCGCTCGCACGTGATCAACATGCTCGATGGCGCCGAACTGCGCCGGGTGATCGAACTCGAGCGGCCCGACTTCGTGGTGCCGGAAATCGAGGCGATCCACACGCCGACCCTGATCGAACTCGAGCAGGCCGGTCTCAATGTCATTCCGACTGCGCGCGCGACCTGGTTGACGATGAACCGCGAAGGCATCCGCCGGCTGGCGGCCGAGGAACTCGGCTTGCCGACCTCGCGCTACCGTTTCGTCGACACACGCGAAGACTATCTTGCCGCTGCCGGCGAGATCGGCCTGCCGTTCGTGATCAAGCCGGTCATGAGCAGTTCGGGCAAGGGTCAGAGCATCGTGCGCAGCGAAGAGGAGCGGGATGCCGCCTGGGATTACGCGCAATCGGGCGGTCGCGCCGGGCAGGGTCGCTGCATCGTCGAGGGCTTCGTCGACTTCGATTACGAAATCACCCTGCTCAGCGTGCGCCACGTCGACGGCACGAGCTTCTGCGCACCAATCGGACACCGCCAGGAGCAGGGCGACTATCGCGAGTCGTGGCAGCCGCAGGCGATGAGCACGAAGGCGCTCGCCGAGGCGCAGCGCCAGGCTGCCGCCATTACCAGTGCGCTCGGCGGCCGCGGCGTGTTCGGCGTCGAGTTCTTCGTCAAGGGCGATGCGGTGATCTTCTCGGAAGTCAGCCCGCGTCCGCACGATACCGGTCTGGTGACCCTGATTTCGCAGGACTTGTCCGAGTTCGCCCTGCATGCGCGCGCGATTCTCGGTCTGCCGGTGCCGTTGATCCGCCAGTTCGGACCGTCAGCGTCCTGTGCAGTCCTCGCGCAAGGCGACGGCGAGCGGCCGCGCTATGCGGGCGTCGCCGAGGCGCTGGCAGAGCCCGATACGATGCTGCGCTTGTTCGGCAAACCGGACGTGCATGGGCGCCGGCGCATGGCGGTGACCCTGGCGCGTGCTGACACGATCGATGCGGCGGTCGCGAAGGCCGTACGTGCAGCGGCACAATTGTCTATCCAGCCTTGAGCGGCAGGATTGTGCGCGAACATCACCAGCCCTCGCCATCGAAGGGCACATCACATCTGTGCGAGGACTGTCCATGACCGACTCACGAAACTATGCCGTCTTCCTGTTTCCGCAGGCGCTCGAAGCGCTCGGCGAGCCGATCAAGCCGTATCTGCGCGACGCCCCGGGCGGCGCACACATTGTCTGCGCGGAAATCGACGCGTCAGGTCCGCTATTCGGCATGACGCTCGCCGGCAAAGGTCCGAAAAGTGAGCGGCTGGAACTCGAGATCATGCTGCCGGTCTCGATGATCAAGCTCGTCATGTCGATGCACGGCGAGCACGAGATCGGCTTCGTCTGAGCCGGCTCATGCGCTCGCGTCGCCGAGCTCGACCCACGCGTTCTGCCGCAATACTTCGAGCGGCCGAAAGCGGGCCTTGTAGTGCATCTTCGGGTGCCCATCGATCCAGAACCCCAGGTAGACGAAGGGCAGGCTGCGTTCGCGTGCGAGCCGCAGCTGGCTGAGGATCGCGAAGGTGCCGAGGCCGCGCATCTCTTCGTCGGGATCGTAGAACGTATAGACGGCCGAAAGTCCAGCTGCGCAGAAGTCCGTCACCGCGAGCGCCAGCAGGCGCTCGCCCAGCCGAAACTCGATGAAGCGCGTCGGACTCCACGCGGTATACAGGAAGCGCGCAAAATCTTCCGGTCGGGCATCGTCCATGCCGCCGTCGGGATGGCGCGCGCGCAGATAGCGACGATAGAGCGCGAAGTATTCGTCGCTGTAGGTCGCCGCCGCCACATGTACGCCGAGATCGGTGTTGCGCGCGTTGCAGCGTCGTTGGCTGCGATCAGGCCGGAACTGCTCGACCGGAACGCGACAGGCAATGCAGGCGCGGCAGCCATTGCACTGCGGGTGGTAAACGTGGCCGCCGGCACGGCGGTAGCCGCGCTGCACGGCGAGATCGTAGATCTGCGGCAGTTGCGGTGCGCTCGGATCGATGACGATGTTCTGCGCCGTGCGCTCGCCGAAATACCCGCAGGGATGCGGCAGGGTCTGGAACAGGCGGACGACATCCGAGCGCATGCGGTCATTCTAGCCTCACGCGCGCGAAGGCGAGGTGCAGACGCGCGCAATTCCCATCCTTAGACCAAAGGCGAAGTCCGCCGCGCCCGCGGGGATGCTAGGTTCCGCGACGCTGGCTGCGGCCGGCCAGGCACCCGCAGCCACGCCGCAGCGGGGGCGGCAAGGCTGCGACTTGCCCGGTTGGCGGCGGCACAGGGGGACATCCATGTTCACGCAAATCATCGATCCGCTCGGCAACCTCACGCTGACCTGTCTGGTCGCCCTGATACCGGTCGTGTTCCTGCTGACCCTGCTTGCGGTTTTCCGCCTGCCGGCGTGGCTGGCGACCCTGTTCGGCTCGATCGTCACCTTCGTACTCGCGTTATGGGTCTGGAAGATGCCGCTGGCCGATGGCTTGCGTTCGTATTTCTACGGCTCGGCGACCGGCGTCTGGAACGTCGACTGGATTACCTTCTGGGGTCTGGTGCTGTTCAACACGCTCGGCGTGACCGGCCTGTTCGAGGACTTCCGGCGCTGGCTGGTCGCGCAGGGCAGCGCCGACGTGCGCGTGCAGACGATGCTGTTCGCTTGGGCGTTCGGCGCCTTGCTCGAAGGTCTCGTCGGCTTCGGGTATCCGTGGGCCGTCGTCGCGCCGATCCTGATCTCACTCGGCATCAGGGACCTCGATGCGATCCGCGTCGCCGCGATCGCCAACAACGCGCCGGTCTCTTACGGCGCACTCGGTGCACCCGTCATTGCGCTCGCCACCGTTACCGGCTATCCCTTGCTCGCCCTGTCGGGCTCTATCGGCGCGGTCGTCGCCGTACTCGCCTTGTTGCCGCCGTGGGTGCTGATCTACCTGGTTTCCGGCAAGCAGGGTCTCAAGGACGGTTGGCCGCTCGCGATCGTCGGTTCACTCGGCTACATCGCCGGCCAGTATCCGGTCGCGGTTTATCTCGGCCCGTATCTGCCGGACATCACCGGCTCTATCGTCGCGTTTGCAGCCTTGCTGTTGCTGCTCAAGGTCTGGCAGCCGAAGCAGATGCTCGGCTACGGTGGCGTGCCGATTGCCGCTTCCGAGCGCGCCGCTTCCGCCAGCCACGGTTTGTCGGCGCGCGATGTGGTGCAGGCGTGGATGCCATTCGCGGTCCTGCTCGTCATTGTCGCGGCGTGGACCGGGCCGTGGTCGCCGCTGCCGAAAGTGATCTGGTACACCGCACAAGTCAGTGCGACGGCGCCGGCCATCGACGGGGCGACGATCACGTCAGCGTTCAAGTTCGCGCCGTGGGTCGGTGGCAGCGCGATCCTTGCGTCGTGGCTTGTCGTCGCCGGCTTGCTGATCGGCATGGGCAAGCTCGGCGTCGGGCAGATCGGCGGGATTTTCCGCAAGACATTCCAGCAGATGTGGGGCGCCTTGCTTGTCGGCGTCTTCATCTTCGGCCTCGCCTACATCTTCAATTTTTCCGGCATGGCTTCGTCGCTCGCGAAGGGATTCGCCTCGCTAGGCACCGCATTCATCATCGTCGCGCCGATTCTCGGCTTCATCGGTGTCGCGTTGTCCGGTTCGAACACCTCGACGAATGCGATGTTCGGCAAGTTCCAGGCGCTGGTCGGCGTCCAGCTCGGCATGCCGCCGTTGCTGCTGCCGACGTTGAATTCGGTGGGCGCCGAGATCGGCAAGCCGGTGGCGCCGCAGACGGCCAGTGTCGGCGTATCGACCAGCCGGTTCGTGCGCGATGAAGGCACGGTGATCCGCCACAACATGGGCTGGACCCTGATCCTGCTGGTCTACCTGATCGTCATCGCGGTGGCGTTCTACTGGTTGCGTCCGGCCATGATGCAGTTGCCGAACGTGTCGTAGGGGGGTAGCCAAAACGACGCCGCCGGCTGTGAAGCCGGCGGCGGTGCGCTGCATCAGAGCGCGGCGTCCTTCAGCTTCTTCAGCGGACGTACCTTCAGCTTTACCGAGGCCGGCTTGGCCGCGAACCAGCGCTCTTCCTTGGTGAACGGGTCGACGCCCTTGCGCTTCGGCTTCGCCGCGACGGCGACCGACGTGATCTTCAGCAGGCCCGGCAGGGTGAACGTTCCGGCGCCCTTCTTGTGCACGGAGCCGGCGATCGTGTGCTCGAGCGCTTCGAGCACGGCGCGCACGGTCTTGCCGTCGGTGCCGGCCTGCGTCGCCAGGTGGCTGACGAGCGCGGACTTGGAGAGGACTTCGGCGACGGGCTTCGGCGCCTTCGGTTTCGCGGCAGATGAGGATTTGGCCATTTAACGGGTTTCCTTGGCAGTGTGGTACGCCGCACGACCGTCGTGCGGTGCCTGCCAAGCGTAGCCTTATTGAGCGCGGCTTGCAGCGTTTGCGGCGCATGGGCGCAAAATTCACTTCCGGCGCTGCTACGGCTTGACCGCATGCCCCCGATATCGGGATGATCGAAAGTTGAAATTCGCTGCCGCGGGTTTCTACGCCCCTTTCACCGCAACCATTGACGCCGTGCCATGTCGGAATCCCTGCGCGATCAACTCATGAAGAGCGGCCTCGCCGCAAAATTCAAGACGGAATCGCGGGTGCAGGCGCCTGCGCGCCCGCATTCGCAGAAACCCTCGCACGCACAAAAGCCGCAGCCGCGACCGCCGCGACCGCCACAGCGCGGCAACACCGAAATGGACCTTGCGAAGGCGTATGCCCTGCGCGAGAAAACCGAACGCGAGCAGCGCGAGCGCGAGCAGCGCGCTGCCGAGCAGCGCGCGCGCGAGAAGAAGGAACGCAGGCAGAAGCTGGCCGAGCTATTGAATGGCAAAGCCTTGAATGAGGCGGCCGCGGAGATTCCGCGCCACTTCCCGCACGCGAACAAGATCCGGCGCATCTACGTCACCGCCGAGCAGCTGCCGCGACTCAATGGCGGCGAACTTGCCGTCGCGCAATTCGCTGGACGCTACTTGCTGGTCGCGAAAGAGATCGGCCTCGCCGCGCAGGCGATCGATCCGGAAGCACTGGTGTTGCTCAGCGATGCGCAGACGACTGACGAGGATGACGTTCCGGCTGACCTCGTCTGGTAACGCGAACCGGATCACACGCCGATTTCCCAAGCGGAGACTTCCGTCCCAGTTTTGGCGTGGCTCGATCGTGACGATGTCGGCGTAGTCTCTTTTGGTTGCAGATCGTATGCGTTATTTGTTTGTTATTGCCGCGCTCGCGGCGTTTCCCGTCATGGTTCCGGCGGCACCGCTGCCGCAGTTTCCGCCCGGTGCGGTCTGGAGTCAGGACATCAGCACCGCGGCCACGAGCCCAACCTCAAGTTCGATGATCGACTGGCTGCAGGGCCAGGGTGGTTGGGGCACCGGCAGCACGCACTTCCAGATCGATTTTTCGATGGTGGTCGTGCACGCGGATGCGTCGTCGCCAACGGTGCCTGTGGTCGGCTATCCGGATGGCGAGTACTACTCGCCCGATTGCGACGATCCGGGATTTGCGTTTCCGGTCCCGGCCGGCGGCGCGATCGAAGGCTCTTCGGACTATCAGTGCGACAACGATGGCGAAGACTGTCATCTACTGGTCGTGCAGGGCACGCAATTGTTCGAAGCGTATCGCGCCAACGTTACCTCGGGTGGCCTGCAGACGCAGTGCGGCGTGCGCTGGGATCTGACGCGCGTGTATCCGGCCGAGGGGCGCGGCATGCAATGCACCAGTGTCGATGCAGCGGGCTTTCCAGTCGCACCGCTGCTGTTCAACGCAGATGAGGTGTACGCCGCGATTCAGTCGCAAAGCGACATCGGTCATGCGATCCGCTTCATCTTGCCTAACAATCGCATGCGCGAGGATGTGTTCGTCTATCCGGCGACACATGCGGGCGGGCCGTCGAGCTCGAGCCCCAACTCGATCCCGTACGGGTCGCGCCTGCGCCTGAAGGCCAGTTTCGACATCAACGGTTTCAGCAGCAACGAAGGCGTGCGCACGATCCTGCGCACGTTGAAGAAATACGGCATGGTGCTCGCCGACGGCGGCAGCGTGCCGCTGACGGCCGAGGTCGATACGCTGACCACGCACAAGTGGGATGAGGACGCCATCGACATGGACTCGCATTCGCTGTTTGGAGTCCAGGCCAGCGATTTCGAAATCATCGCCACCGGCGATCCGATCGACCTGACTTATGACTGCGTGCGTACGCCGGACCTCGCGCCGCCGTCGGATCCACTCTTCGGCAACGGCTTCGATTGACGCCTGCCGCAGTGACGAGGAGGCCTCGCAAGACACCGTGCGCGCGTACTCGGGCAGGGTCGCACGCATGAACGCGCGATTCTCGGGCTAGCCGGGACGCTGTGTGTGCCGCTGCCACATCCTCGATCACGAGGACAAGGAGATCATGCGCCCGTTCAATCTACTCGCGTCGACACGGTTCGGCCTGTGGCACACGCGTGTGCGTCACACCGACGTCAGCGGTGCGCGCACGACTTCATTGTAGGCGCCGACGAATTTCGTCAGCAGAGCGAGAAACTGTCTGCGTTCGGCGGCGCTGAATGGGGCCAGCACTTTCTCCTGCGCGCGCCGCGCGGGTTCGACCAGCCTGCGCAGGGCGGCGTCTCCCTTGCGGGTCAGGCTGAGCTGCTTGCGCCGGCGATCAGCAGCGACTGCGCGGCGCACGATCAGGCCCGCACTCTCGAGCTTGCCGAGCACGAGGCCGGTGGTCGAGCGGTCGAGGCCGATCAACTTCGCCAGGCTGATCTGATCGAGTCCAGGTCGGGCGCGCAGGATGCACATGAGGCCGTACTGCGTGGTCGTCACGCCCTCGGCGAGGGTTTCCTCGATGAAGAGTGAGACGCTGATCTGATGGGCTCGACGCAGCAGAAAACCCGGACGGCCATACAAATCCTGCAGATCGTCGACACCGGGTTCGGCTGCTTTCGCGGGGCGCTTCTTCATCGGCGCACTATAGCCGGGCCGCATGCACACGGACTTCAAGCGGCGGCACGCCGAACGCATGTCGCGGCAGCGGGCGGCTGCCAATGGCGCAATCCGAGTTGGGACGACTTGCCTCTCTCGCCCATCGCGCGTATTCGACGGTATCCCATCGAGCGACGCGACCGGCGAAATCAGAAGTCCATGAAGTAGCCGCCGTTGACCGGAATATTCGCGCCGGTAATGAAGCCAGCGTCGTCGGCGGCAAGGAAGTCCACCACGCGCGCGATCTCGCGCGGTTCACCGAGGCGACCGACCGGAATGCCGGCGATGATCTGCTTGCGGATCTCCTCGGGCACGGCCTGCACCAGCGCCGTGTTGCAATAGCCCGGCGAAACACTGTTGACGGTGACACCTTTCTTGGCGACTTCGCGCGCGAGCGCCATCGTGAAGCCGTGCATGCCAGCCTTCGCTGCGGAATAGTTGGTCTGGCCGAACTGGCCGGTTTGACCGTTCACCGAGGAGATGTTGACGATGCGGCCGAAGCCCAGCGTCGTCATGCCGTCTACGACGTGCCGGCACATGTTGAAGACGCCCTCGAGATTGACCTTGAGCACGTCGATCCATTGCTCCGGCGCCATCTTGCGCAGGCTTGTGTCGCGCGTGATGCCTGCGGCATTGACCAGGATCGAAACCGCGCCGTGTTCCTGCGTGACGCGTTCGATCAGCGCGGCGCAGGCGGCGAAGTCGGTCACATTGAGCGGCTCGAAGACTACCTGCTTTGCGAACTCGGACACCTCCACTTGGAAAGCCTCGACGCGCTCGCTGCGGCTGGCAAGATCGGCGGCGACGACGAAGCGCCCGGAACGAGCGAGGTATTTACAGATTTCGGTGCCCAGTCCACCGATGCCGCCGGTGACGATTGCGACGCGCTTGCTCATTCGACAGACCCCGCTCGTGCGCTGCGTCAACAGGCGCAGCAAAAATTTGCTGCGATGCAGCGGCGGGCGATGCTAGGAATGTGACGCCAGCGTGTCAAGCCGTGCAGCGGCTCAGGACTTCGGATCTTTCTTCGTCTTGGCAGGATCGATCGTGCCGTTGCGCACGCTGTTCGCTGCCGACGTCAGGAAGCCCTGCTGCAGGGATTTCCACAAATCCACGTTGCGCTCGGTCAGGTCATTCAACATGGACCACGGGGTCTGGCCGAGGATGTTGTTGAGCTGCCCGCGGAACTGCTGCTGCTGGTCCAGGAAGATCTGCAGGCTCCGTTCCAGATAGCCGCCCATGAAGCCCTGCAGGGAGTCGCCATAGAAGCGGATGATCTGCGACAGCAACTTCGTCGTGAACATCGGCTGGCCGCGATCCTCGTATTCCGAGATGATCTGCAGCAGGACCGAGCGGGTCAGGTTCTCGCCCGACTTGGCATCGCGGACTTCGAACTCCTCGCTGTCCAGGACGAGCTGACGGACTTCCTCCAGCGTGATGTAGCTGGAGATCTCGGTGTCATAGAGACGCCGGTTCGGGTATTTCTTGATGATGCGCAGGGTCATTCCTGCAACGCTAGCAGAATGTGCGGCGGCGCACCAGTTGGGAATGCTGCGCAGCAAACTTTCAGATGTGGAAATGCTGCACTGGGGTGATGGGCATATTGCGGTTTGGAGCAGGGGGCTTGTGTAGGCTGACGCTGAGGCGGCGGTGTTGTTGCGAGCATCCATCCATGGAGCGGTCACCTCTCGGCATCCATGCCTCGCCTGGTAAATGCCGCAGCCGATGCCCGTGGGCATCGGCTTTGCGCGCCGAAGCTGTGATTCAAGCAGCCGTCCATGGCGCGCTCCTTACACCATCCATGGCTAGCCATCCTTGGCGGGCCCGCCCGCTCGGCATCCATGCCTCGCCTGGTAAATGCCGCAGCCGATGCCCGTGGGCATCGG
>JBDTYM010000071.1:0-20460 GCA_040005635.1 Dokdonella sp.
GAACATGCGGTCGGCCTCGTCGATGACGACGGCCTCGATCGAATTGAACGAAAACACGTGCTGCTTCAGGTAGTCGATCAGGCGACCCGGCGTGGCGATGATGATGTCGCTGCCTGCCTTGAGCAGCTCACGCTGCTTGTCGTAGTCGACACCGCCGTAGATCAGCGCGGAGCGCAGGCCGGTGTCACGGCCGATGTTGCGGAAATCCTTGTCGATCTGGATCGCCAGCTCGCGCGTCGGAGCAATCACGATCGCCCGCGGATCGGTCATCTTGCGGTCGGCGCGGGCGGGCTTGGTCAGCAGCCGGTTCAGCACCGCGACGAGGAAGGCGCCGGTCTTGCCGGTGCCGGTCTGCGCCTGGCCGGCGACATCGTGGCCCGCCAGTGCGATCGGCAGGCTGAGAGCCTGGATCGGCGTGCAGCGCGTGAAACCGGAGGCATGCAGGCCGGACAACAGGCGCGGATGCAGGTCGAAACTTTCGAAGGTGATATCGGTAAGCGGATGCGTGGACATTAATGAGTTCTGTGTGGGTCCTGGCGGGACGCCTCGGCGCTGGCCTGAAGCGATGCCGCGGTGGGGCCGCGACGTGCCGGCGGCCGATGTGCGCTGTTCTGCGAGCGCCCTACATGGCGGCGCCCGGCCGCTCTTGCAATGCGCAGCGGCATCCCCAACTTGCGCAGGGTCCACGTTTGGGCTGAAATGAGGCCTGCCTTTCGCATCCCTCACCCGTCTGCGCCGCCAGAACCGCGCGAGTGTAGCGGAAGCCCGTCCGGGGCGCGCGGTCGCCCGTAAAAGTCATACCGGAGAGTTCCAGTGAGCGAGCATATTTCGCACGTCAGCGACGACCAGTTCGAAGCGCACGTGCTGCAGTCATCCGACCCTGTACTGGTCGATTTCTGGGCCGAATGGTGCGGCCCGTGCAAGATGATCGCACCGATCCTCGATGACCTTGCAGCGACCTACCAGGGCAAGTTGAAGATCGCCAAGATCAACATCGATCACAACCAGAAGACTCCGCGCAACTACAACGTGCGCGGTATCCCGACGCTGATGATCTTCAAGGATGGCAAGGTGCAGGCCACCCAGATCGGCGCGGTCAGCAAGAGTCAGCTGACCCAGATGATCGACAAGGCAATCGTTGCGGCGCCGACCGCTAACTCCGGCTGATTGAAGGCTAGGGAGTCGGGAAGGGGGAATCGGGAATAGAGGCGCATCTGCAACAACGCCCTTATCCCATTCCCAACTCCCGATTCCCCTTCGCGGCGCGCCGCTGGACGGCCGCGGTCCACAGTGTTAGGGTGGTTCCAAGCGCCCGGAGCCAAGCTGCTTCGCCCGCTTCCCGCAGATCCTTCCCTCCTTTAGCTCCAACGGCGCCCAGCGAGGATTGCCCGTGTCCGAAAACGAAACGAACGAAAACGGCCCCGTCGCCGTTGCCGAAGGCCGTCGCGAGCCGCGCCAGCGCCAAACGCGCGCGCAGCAGCAGGCCGCCCAGAATGCCGCGGCCGAAGCAGGGCCACCGGCCGAGACGCATCAACAAAATCACGATCCGGCGCCGCCGGCTGGCGAGTACATGCCGGCCGAACACGCTGGCGGCGGCAATGCCGATGGCAATGCCGACGGTAATTCCGACGGCAATGCGGCGAATCCGCAGTCCGCGCAACAGTCCGGCAATGGCAATCCCCAACAGGGTGGCCAGGGCCAGAATGCGCAGGGCCAGGGACGCCGCGGACGCCGCGATCGGCGCAACCGCCATGGCAGCAATCCGCAAGGCGGCGGCTACAACCCGAACGCCGACGAGGAATACGACGAGTCGCGCAACGGCGGCGGCAACGGTCCGCTGATCGACATCAACGAACTCAAGCGCAAGTCGGCCGCCGATCTGCTGGCCCTGGCCGAAAGCCTCGGCGTGCAGGAAGGCGTCGCGCGTGCGCGCAAGCAGGACATCGTCTTCTTCATCCTGAAGGCGCATGCACGCGCCGGCGGCGGCATCTACGGCGAAGGCGTGCTCGAGATCCTGCAGGACGGCTTCGGCTTCCTGCGCGGCTTCGATCTCTCCTACCTGGCCGGCCCGGACGACATCTATGTCAGCCCAAGCCAGATCCGCCGCTTCAACCTGCGCACCGGCGACTACATCACCGGCCGCATCCGTCCGCCGAAGGAAGGCGAGCGCTATTTCGCCCTGCTCAAGGTCGACAACATCAACGGCGAGCCGCCGGAGATGTCGAAGAACAAGGTGCTGTTCGAGAACCTGACCCCGCTGTTCCCGCGCAAGTCGTTCCATCTGGAACGTGGCAACGGCTCCAGCGAGGACATCACCGGGCGCATCCTCGACCTGGTCGCGCCGATTGGACGCGGCCAGCGCGGCCTGATCGTCTCGCAGCCGAAGGCCGGCAAGACGATGATGCTGCAGAACGTCGCGCAGGCCATCGTGCACAATCATCCGGATGCGCATCTGATCATCCTGCTGATCGACGAGCGCCCCGAGGAAGTCACCGAGATGCAGCGCGGCGTACGCGCCGAAGTCGTCGCGTCGACGTTCGACGAGCCCGCGGTGCGCCACGTGCAGGTTGCCGAAATGGTGATCGAGCGTGCCAAGCGCCTGGTCGAGCACAAGAAGGACGTGATCATTCTGCTCGATTCGATCACGCGTCTGGCGCGCGCCTACAACACCGTTGTGCCGAGTTCGGGCAAGGTGCTGACCGGCGGCGTCGACGCGAATGCGCTGCAGCGCCCGAAGCGTTTCTTCGGCGCCGCGCGCAATGTCGAGGAAGGCGGGTCGCTGACGATCATTGCGACCGCCCTCATCGACACCGGCTCGAAGATGGACGAGGTGATCTACGAGGAGTTCAAGGGCACCGGCAACATGGAAGTGCACCTGAGCCGCCGTATTTCCGAGAAGCGCGTTTATCCTTCGATCGACATCAATCGCTCCGGCACGCGCCGCGAGGAACTGCTGATCGAACCGGATCAGCTGCAGAAGATCTGGATTCTGCGCAAGCTGCTGCATCCGATGGATGAGCTGGCGGCGATGGAGTTCATGCTCGACAAGATGAAGAATACGAAGAGCAACGACGAGTTCTTCGGTTCGATGAAGCGCAGTTGATACGGCGCTGACGCCCACAGAAAGGGTCGGCATTGCCGGCCCTTTTTTATGCGTATCGCTGCAGCTCGGCCGATGCACCGAAGCTTCCACGAAGCTGTCGCTTGCAGGCGCCGCGCAGTCAAAACCCAACTGCTACTGAACGTGCGAATTCGTCGAAAGCTTGTTGAAAGCCTGGGCGCCCTACGCTGCGCATGCGGTACGGCTTTCGAGGTCCTTCCCCAGCCTCGTATCCCCAAAGCCACCGCCTATCGGCCCGCCTCTCCCCAAGGCGGGCCGATCCTTTTGCGGTCGGCGAAAACCCAAGTCAGCGCGGCGCGCGCGTCGGCGACCAGCGCTCGAGCGCTTCGCACGTGCGGCGGCGACCGAGCGCGATGAGTTCCTCGGCACGATGGAATTCGTAAAACGCGCAGGCGTTGCGTGGAATCGTGATCAGCAGGTCCGGCGGCTGCGCGGCGAGTTTCAGCCGCGTGATTGTTTCCTGCACGATGTCGAGCGAGCGGGCAAACAGCTCGAACGCGCCCGGCTCGTGCGCCGCACCGCGGCGTTCGCGCTTGGCGAATTGCGCCTCGATGAAATCGGCGATGCGGTGTCGCCGCGCAGACGGCTTCTGCGTGCCCGGGGCCGCCGCCGGCAGCACATCCGGCGTACCGCCGGCGGCGACTTCGCCCGCCTCCTCCCCATGCAATGGCTCCGGCGCCGCATTGACGTCGACCGCGATCGTCGCGTCGGTGAAGTCGCGCAGGGTCGGCGAAACCGGCAGCGGATTCAGTAGGCCGCCGTCGACGAGCAGGCGTCCCTGATAGTGATGCGGTCGGATCAGGGTCGGTATTGCAATCGAGGCGCGTATGGCGTCGAACAACGGACCGCGCGAGAACCACACCTCGCGCTGCTGGTCGAGATCGACCGCAACGGCGGTGTAGGGAATCGGCAGCTCCTCGATGACGGTGTCGCCGATGAGCTCACGCATCACGCCGAGGATGCGATCGCCCTTGATGAAGCCGCCACCGGTCAGCGTCCAGTCGAGCAGTCGCAGCACGTCGAGACGTTGCAGCGGCAACACCCAGTCGGTGTAGCTGCGCAGCTTGCCGGCCGCGTAGACGCCACCGATAAGAGCACCCATCGAACTGCCAGCGATCGAGCGGATTGCGAATCCGCGCGCCTCGAGTTCCTCGATCACGCCGATATGCGCGTAGCCGCGCGCGCCACCGGAACCGAGCACCAGAGACACCGTGGTTCCGCGCGCCGGCGCCATCTGCTGCACGGGATCGGGCAGCGCGGTCGGTTCGCCATTCGTCATGCCGGCATCACCATCGATCCGATTTCACGATGCATTCTGATACGCGCCGAGGGCCAGCTGAAGCAGGATCTTCATTTCCTCGCGCAGGCTGACCGGTGCGACGACTTCGGCATCCGGGCCGTACTTCAGCACGTCCATCAGCAGCTCGCGCGAGTTCGAGTAGGGCAGCTTCAGCTCGTAGCGACCATCGGCCAGGCGCGCGCCCTGCTGCTGCGAGTGCCAGTGCTCGTCGGCGACCCAGCGCGCCGCATGCGCGGAGAAGCGTATCGTCGCCCACGCCTTCGGTGCACCGGAAAAGATGCCATAGCTCGAGGCTAGATGTGCATCGAGCTCGGCGCTGTCGCGATCGAGCGCGGCTTCGTCGACGAGTTGCGGTGCGCGAATGCGATCGAGCGCGAAACTGCGCAGCGCATCGCGGCTGTGGTCCCATGCGTCCAGGTACCAGTTGTCGCGATAGTGCGCCAGACGCTGCGGCGAAACCACGCGCTCGGTCTGTGCATCGGTCGAGCGCGCGCGGTAGCGGAACTTCAGGCGCTGGCGGTTCAGCAGCGCGCTGGCAACGGTGCGGAATGCCGCCTGGTCGAGCGTGCGTGAACCGCTGGCGAGCACGCGGATGCGCTCGACCGGCAGCGCGCGTCCGCTCGAATGATCCGACAACAGCCGCTCGATGCGCGCGCGAAACGGTGCCAGCGCACCGGCCAGTACACCGGGATCGGAGCGTCCGAGCAGTTCGTTCAGCGCGAGCAGTGCGGCGAGTTCCTCGCTGGTCAGCCACAGGCCCGGCAGCTCGAAGCGCTCGACCTCGTTGACGGCGTAATGAAACGTCGCCTCTTCGCCATCGCCACTCTCGATCGGTGCACCGAGCGCGTCGCGCAGGAACGCAATATCGCGGTACAGGGTCGCGCGCGAGCAGCCGAGGTCGTCCTTCAGACGCGCAAACGGCACCGGATAGCGCGCCGACTTCAGGATGCGGTGCAGGGTCAGGATACGTTCGTAGCGGTCCATGGAATGTCGCTGTAAGGGGCTTTTTTGCGTATGGGTGAAGCGATGCGCGCTAGTGTGTCACCGCCAACCCATCCAAAGCCATCGGGGACTCATCCATGACCCGTTCGATCAAGATCGCCGCTACCGTCGCACTCGCCCTGTTCTGCCAACTTGCCACCGCCACACCGAAGGACGAACTCCACGCCGCGTTCACGAAATTTCTGGCGGCGAGGAGCTTTCGCGCCACCGTCACCGATCTCAAGAAAGGCGAACAGGTGTCGACGATGGAATTTCTCGCACCCGACCGCTACCGCATCCAGTCGTCAAAAGGCCCGAGCCAGCTGATTATCGGCGACTCGATGTACATGGAGATGCAAGGGAAGCTGACTCGCCTGCCGGTGCCGGGCGTGGGCAAGCTGGTCGCGCTGTATCGCAACGAGGATTTCCTGCGCGAGACCGAGGGCGACATGAGCGTGCAGGCGCTGCCGGATGAACCCGTCGACGGCGAAGCGGCGAAGGTCTATCGCTACACCGTCAGCAAGCCGATCAAGGCCGACGCGACGACATGGATTTCGGTGAAGAGCGGTCTGCCGCTGCAGACCGAGTCGAGCGGAAGTTTCATGGGAACGAAGTCGACGACACGCGTGCGCTATTCCGGCTACGACGATCCGGCGATCGCCATCGCCGCGCCGAACTGAGCGAGCCGCCGCATCGCCACCCCCTCAACGGAGTCCTTGCCATGCCAAAGATCGCTTTGAGTTTCATGCTGCTGGCGCTTTGCGTCGGTTCCAGCTTCAGTCACGCGGGTGGCGAATCTCGCCCTTCACGCACACCGGTCAAGGGCTGCAGCTGGCAGCATCTGTCCGACGCGAAGGTCGGACTCGCCGCCTGGGTCCAGCAGTGCGATTTCGACTCGCGCAAAATCACCTTCTCGCTGCGCGGCGGCGGACTCACCATGCACTACTCCGACGGCGGCGACGACGAAACCCTGGTCGAGGTGCATGCGCTCGAAGCGGACGAAAGCCTCGAAGCCGGCATGCGGCGCCTGTGGGCGGTCGGCGTTTCACCTGCCGAGCTCAAGCATTGCAAGCTGGCACCGTATCGCGAGAGCGTGCCGCCGGCCGGCGTAAAGCGCTACACGTTCCTGCCGGACGCCGTGTACGCAAAGCAACTCAAGGCCAGCGCCGATCCGGGTGACGTGCCGGAGCCGCCCTGCGGCGAACGCGGCTTCGCGCCCGACGGCGTGCAGTATTTCGAAACGCACGCGAACAGTGCGGTACGCGCGTTCCTGTTCGTGCAGGCGGGTCAGGACGAACCCTTGTTCGATGAGCAATCGCTGCAGCTATTGAGCGCGGACACGCCCGGCACGCGCTAACGTTTCGACACGTGCACGTTGCGTGGCACGTACCAGCGCCACGGCGCATCGATCGCACGCGAGATACCGATGCGGGGACCGATCACCGCATCGGCCGGCGGCGCGGTGCCGTCGTCGACGATGCGATAGCGGCCGCGGACGAGGTCGTTGCCATCCTGCGCGCGGGTGATCGCGAACGCCTGCGTCAGCCGCGCCGGTCCGCTGCAAAGTTCACGATCGTATTTTGCGCGCGGTCGGCGTTCGCGCATCAGCGCGAGGCCGCCGATCGGCTCGGCCGCGCGCAGCAATACGCCGACGCCCTCGCCGTCTTCGCCGCAGACCGTGTTCGCGCACCAGTGCATGCCATAGGTGAAATAGACATACAGATGCCCGGGTGGGCCGAACATCGTCGCATTGCGCGCGTTCTTGCCGCCGAACGTGTGCGCCGCCTCGTCGAACGCTCCGCAATAGGCTTCCGTCTCGACGATACGTGCGCTGCACCCGTCCGGACCTTGCAGGATCTTGTTCAACAGGTCGGGCGCGACTTCGCGCGGATCGCGCCGATAGAACGCACGCGGCAGCACCGCATGCGATGCACGCGATGCACGGCGCGGCCGCGCGGGCGCAGGGTTGCTCGTCATACCCGAAGAGACGGATGGACCATGCGCCATTGTAGCCGTGATGGCGAATTGCCCGATCGCCTTGGGAACGACATCACGGCGCCTTCGGCAGCGCGCCGCTGCGCGTCAACAACGCAGCTTGCTGCCGTCACGCCAGAACCGATCGCGCTCGACCCAGCCGACGATCCGGCACAGATCATCCCTCAACGCCGACAAGAAACTTACTTCGACCACTCCGAATGGAGGCCCGAAGGCGCCGTTTCGGCGAAAGTCACGCTGCAGAAAAGCAGGGCAGGCACCAGTCCGAGCACGCGCGTCGGCATGGATCGGCCTGCGGGAGAACGAGCGGGAAGTCCAGCCATGCGCCTCGGACCAAAGAGGTCGATTCGATGGCAATGGCGAGTCCGCCGCGGGGAGGCATCCGCTACCATGGGAGGATCGCCATTCACACCGACGCCCGTGCCGCACAGCTCGCTGAATCTCAACAAGCCGACCGGCGACGAGGTCAAGACGACCACGTGCTACATGTGCGCGTGCCGGTGTGGCATCAGAGTCCACCTCAAGCAAGGCCACGTGCGCTACATCGACGGCAACCCGCATCACCCGGTCAATCGCGGCGTGATCTGTGCAAAGGGTTCGGCCGGCATCATGCAGCACTACTCGCCGGCGCGACTGACCAAACCGCTGCTGCGCGTGGGCGAACGCGGCGAGCGCAAGTTCCGCGAAATCGAATGGAGCGAAGCACTCGAACTTGCGACGACGTGGCTCGGCGATATCCGTCGACGCAATCCGGACGAGCTCGCGTTCTTCAGCGGCCGCGACCAGTCGCAGGCCTTGACTGGCTGGTGGGCGCAGCAGTTCGGTACCGTGAACTATGCGGCCCACGGCGGCTTCTGCTCGGTCAACATGGCCGCCGCCGGCATGTACACGCTCGGCGGCAGCTTCTGGGAATTCGGCGAGCCGGATTGGGAGCTGACCAAGTACCTGATGCTGTGGGGCGTCGCCGAAGATCACGATTCGAACCCGATCAAGCTCGGCCTCGGCAAGCTCAAGGCGCGCGGCGCGAAGATCGTCGCGATCAATCCGGTCCGCAGCGGCTATGGCGCGATTGCCGACGAATGGGTCGCGATCAATCCAGGGACCGACGGCCTGCTCGCCGGCGCGTTGATCCATGAATTGCTGCGCAACGACCATGTCGATCTCGACTACCTCGTGCGCTATACGAATGCTCACTACCTCGTGATCCAGAACCCCGGAGGCGCCGAGGACGGATTGTTCGCGCGCGACGCCAACGGAAACCCGTTGTGCGCCGCGCGCGCTGAGGCCCTCCCCGCCAACGGTTTCACTGTTGGGGGAGAGGGCTGGGTGAGGGGGCGAGGATCCAACGAACGCGCGGCGTCGGACCCCGCGAAGGTCTACTCGGACGCTGCCGCCAATGCGTTCTCAAGTGCCGACGTCGCATCCTCATCGCGCCCCGCCCCCTCACCCCAACCCTCTCCCCCGGCGCAGCCGGAGGAGAGAGAGCAAGGCGCGACAGTACGGAACTGGTGCATCGCTCGTGCAGACGCGGTCGACATCGCGCCCCTGATCGTCGGCGAATATGCACTCGCCGACGGTCGCGTCGCCGTTCCCGCATTCCAGTTGTTCGCGGCGCGTTTTCTTTCGCAGGACTACGCGCCGGACATCGTCGCGCCACGCTGCGGCGTCGACGCCGACACGATCCGTCGCCTCGCGCGCGAACTCGCCGATGTTGCCTTCGCGCAATCGATCCGACTGCCGCAGCGTTGGACCGACGCGCACGGTCGCGAACACGACGAGATGATCGGCCGTCCGGTCGCGATGCATGCGATGCGCGGCATCTCCGCACACGCGAACGGCTTCCACACGTGCCGCACGCTGCATCTGCTGCAGATGGTGCTTGGCGCGATCGATACGCCAGGCAGCTTCCGCTATCAACCCCCGTATCCGAAGCCGGTGCCGCCGGCGAATCGGCCCGGCAAGACGCGCAAGGAGAACGGCACGCTCGACGCCGCTCCGCTCGGCTATGTGCATTCACCCGACGATCTGCTCGTCGATGCCGACGGCCATCCGCGCCGTATCGACAAGGCCTTCTCGTGGGAGCACCCGCTCGCCGCGCACGGCATGCTGCAGAACGTGATCGCGAATGCCTGGGCCGGCGATCCGTACCGTATCGACACGCTCTTCCTGTTCATGGCGAACATGGGTTGGAACTCCGCGATGAACACCACCCAGACGCGGCACATGCTGGCCGACCGCGATCCGGTCACCGGCGACTACCGCATTCCGCACATCATCTACGCGGACGCCTATGATTCGGAGACTGTCGCGTTCGCCGATCTCGTGTTGCCGGACACGACCTATCTCGAGCGCTACGACTGCATCAGCCTGCTCGATCGCCCCATCTCGGATGCGGACAGCGCCAGCGATGCGATCCGCCGCCCGGTGACCCGGCCCGATCGCGATGTGCGCCCCTTCCAGGACGTGCTGATCGAACTCGGCACACGCCTGCGTCTGCCCGGCCTGCTCGATGCGAGCGGCGAAGCGAAATACCCACACGGCTACGCGCAGTACATCGTCGAACACGAACGCTCGCCCGGCATCGGACTGCTCGCCGGCTGGCGCGGCAGCGACGGCAGCAAGGTCGGCATTGGCGGTCCGAATCCGGAGCAGCTCGAGCGCTACATCGAACACGGCTGCCACTGGCAGCACGAGATTCCGCAGGCGGCGCGCTACTACAAGATGGCGAATCGAGAATACCTGACGTGGGCGAAGTCGCTCGGCTTCGTCGGTTCGACGGACGCGATCGTGCTGGAACTCTATTCGGAGACGCTGCAGCGCTTCCGGTTGGCGGCGCAGGGGCATGGCACGACGCAGCCGCCGCCGCGCCATCGCGAGCGGGTCGCGCGGTATTTCGATCCGCTGCCGTTCTGGTATGCCTCTCTGGAAGAACCAGCGCTTTCCTCACACGGATTCGCTGCTGGCAAAGAGCCGTTCGCGTCGAGGGATAAGGACTTTCCGCTCTGCGCGATCACCCAGCGCCCGATGTTCATGTACCACGCCTGGGGCTCGCAGAACCGCTGGCTGCGCCAGATCGCGACGCGGAATTTCCTCTACCTGCATCCGGCGACGGCGGCCTCGAACGGCGTCGCCGACTTCGACTGGATCTGGCTCGTCTCGCCGCGCGGACGCATCCGCGTGCAGGCAAAACTGCATGCGGCGACTGCACCGGGCACGCTGTGGACCTGGAATGCGATCGGCAAGCGCAAGGGCGCATGGAAACTTGCGGCCGATGCGCCGGAGAATCACGACGGCTTCCTGCTCAATCATCTGATCGGCGAATCGCTCGACGATGTGGCTGGCGACGTGCGCTACGCCAACGCCGATCCTGTCACCGGCCAGGCGGCCTGGTTCGATCTGCGTGTGCGCATCGAATGTGATGCCGAGCCATTGCGCCCCGGTCATCGCATCGAAGTAGGGGCGATGCAGGATCTCTCGCGGTGAAAGACGCATCTGCGTACGATCTCGCAAATCGCTGCTTGTATGGGGAAGGTTTGCACCCGTCGCATCGGGCGGCGCTCGACGCGGTGCCGTAGAGTCGTCTCCTATCGGTCGCGCCGATCGACATACACTATCTGCCCAATCGTCTAATGATGGAGTCGGTCTTGTTGAAATTCTTGAAGAAGGCGCCCAGCCCGCAGCTTGAGATCGACGAGACTGCCGTACGCTGGGCCTATCGAATTGCGTTGGGACGCGAACCGGAAAGCGACGCTATCGTTCGTGCCTACAGTCAGAGATTGACGACACTGGAGGAGTTGCGAGACACATTCTTCGGCTCGGCAGAATTTCGTGGCCAGGTTTCGGCTAAGGTTGATGGCATAGCCCCGCCGCAGCCGAGCGGACTCGAACCCGCCATGCGCATCAACTGCCCCGATCGAGCCGATCTGCGTGCCCGCGTCTTCAAGCACATCGCCGAAAGCTGGAGTCACTTCGGAGAGACTGAGCCGTATTGGTCTGTGCTGACGACTGACGAGTTTCGCAAAGATCGGCTTGAAGAGAATATCGAAGCATTCAGCGAGTTTGGTGCAACCGATGTCAATCGGTTTCTTGCGACGCTCAAGCGAAATGGACTGTCGATACCGGCAGGCGCGCACTGTATCGAGCTCGGATGCGGCGTTGGGCGCCTGACTCGCTGGCTCGCTCCGCACTTTGCGAAGATCACTGCGTTGGATGTGTCGCCAGGGCATCTCGCACTGGCGAAGGAGAACGTGGAAAAGCACGCGCGCAATGTCGATTTCCGTCAGTTGCGACGTGTAGAAGATCTGCAGGAACTACCGACAGCTCAGGTTTTCTTCACGTTCCTGGTACTTCAACACAACCCGCCACCGGTCATCGAGGCGCTGCTCGATGGGATTTTCTCGCGGCTCGCCCCTGGCGCAATCGCCTACTTTCACCTGCAGACCTATGCCCCGGACTATCACTTCGACTTGGAATCTTACCTGGCCGACCACGAGGGCAAGATCACGATGGAAATGCATGCGCTACCGCAGAAAGACGTATTTCGTATCGCGGCTCGTCATGGTATGCGGACCATTGAAGTACTCAACCAGACCAATCCGCAGCGCATGGTCGCAGATTATTTCCTGATGCAGAAAAACTGATCGCGTGACTGCGCTGCCTCCCTCATCGCCGGTAAAACTCGGCCTCGTCATCGATCTCGACACCTGCGTCGGCTGTCACGCCTGTGCGGTGGCCTGCAAAGAGTGGAACGACGGCGGCGATTTCGGTCCGTTGCCGGACAGTGATCCGTACGGCAAGCAGCCGAACGGCGTGTGGTTCAACCGCGTGCACAGCTATGCGGTGGAACAAGACACCGCGCAGGGCAAGCGTGAGCTCACCGTGCACTTTCCGCGCTCGTGCCTGCACTGCGAGACGCCCGCGTGCGTGACCGTGTGCCCGACCGGCGCAAGCTACAAGCGCGCCGAAGACGGCATCGTGCTGGTCGACGAGGACAAGTGCATCGGTTGCCAGCTATGTGCATGGGCGTGCCCTTATGGCGCGCGCGAGATCAGTCCGCAACGCGGCACGATGCAGAAGTGCACGCTGTGCGTCGATCGCATCTACAACGAGACGCTGGACGAAGCGGATCGCCAACCCGCCTGCGTGATGGCCTGTCCGACGCGCGCGCGCCATTTCGGCGATCTCGGCGATACGGAATCCGCTGTCTCCAAGCTCGTCGCCGAACGCGACGGCTATGCACTGATGCCGGAGTTCGGCTACCAACCGGTCAATCGCTATCTGCCGCCACGCGCGCGACGCGACGGCTGCGATGCCAAGCCCGCACCGCGCGAAGAAACCCTCGATGGCGAGCGGTTGCCCGGTGTACTGCGCTGGCTCGATCGCGTCTTGTCGCGCTGACGGACCATCGACGATGCGGCCGACGTTTTCGATCATCGCATTCACGACGCTGTCCGGTATCGGCTACGGTCTGTTGTTCCTGTTGGGGCTCGCGCTCGCGACCGGAGCGCCGACCCGGCCATTCCTGCTGTTTGATGCGGTCCATTCACTGGAGCCACGCTATGGCCTGCTCGCGGCCCTCGCGACCGGCTCCGCGTTTGCCTCGGTCGGGCTGCTCGCTTCGCTCGCCCACTTGGGGCGGCCTGCACGCGCATGGCGCGCCTTGTCGCAGTGGCGCAGCTCCTGGTTGTCGCGCGAGGGCATGGCCGCGATCGCGACCTTTGCGCCGATCGCGGCTATCGCGATCGTCTTGGTCGTGCGTCCGGACGCGCGGCTTGCGCTGCGCCTGCTCGGCTTGCTGCTGGCCGCATGCTGCGTCGTAACGGTGTACTGCACGGCACGCATCTATTCGTCATTGCCCCCCATTCGCGCATGGCACAACCGCTACACCGTGCCAGGCTACCTGTTGCTGGGCCTCTACGGCGGCGCGCTCTGGTTGTTGGTGGTGCATGCCATGACGCTCGGCGCCGGCGGCCTTTTCCTGTGGGCCATGATCTATTGCTTCGCCAATGCCGTGGTCGTCGCGCCGGCGGCAGCGCTATGCAAGCGTGCGTATTGGTGCCAACTCGATTCCCTGCCCGCTCAGGGTGCCGGCACGGCAACCGGTCTCGAACGCCTCGGTGAGGTGAGCAGTTTCGAACAGCCGCATACGGAGGAAAACTATCTCACCCACGAGATGGGCTTCGTGCTCGCGCGCAAGCATTCGCGTCGCCTGCGTGCGATCGCCTTCTGGCTGATCGTGCTGTCGCCCATCGCGATGATTGTGCTCGAATGGCTGGTCGGCGGGCCCTCCCTTTTCGTCGGCGCGGCCTTTGGCACACTCGGCATTTTCGTCGAGCGCTGGCTGTTCTTCGCCGAGGCCAGGCATACGGTCATGGCTTATTACGGGCGCTGATCCGGCCGTTCGATGATCTTGCGCCACGACGCTGAACGAACCTGAATGTTCACGCGAGGTTTAGTGCGCGCGAATACCATGCCGCTCAACCGCAAGGCTCCGCTTTGCGGTTTTTTGCTTTCTGCACCTTTGTTTTTCTTGGCAATCCCGAAGGAACCCATAATCATGAGAAACGCTCTGCTCCCGATCGCCCTGCTCGCCGCGCTCCCGCTCATCGCACTTCCATTCGCTGCACTCGCCGCCGATGGCGACGGCAAGACCGAGGACAACAACGGCGACTGGTCCGGCTCCGGCGAAGCCGGATTTGCCGCCTCGCGCGGCAATGCGAAATCCGAAAACCTGAACGCGAAACTTCAGTTCAAGAAGGAAGACGAGACCTGGAAGGACGATTTCTACTTCACCGCCCTGCGCGCCAAAGGCGAAGTCAGCACGACGAGCGTCGACAACAACACGAACCCGCCGAGCGTCGTCAACAGCTCCAAGTACGAACTCAATTCAAACCGCTACGAGGCTGGCGCATCCGCCGGCTACAAGCTCGACGAGCGCAGCTACATCGTCGGCGCACTGCGCTACGAGAATGACGATTTCTCGCCGTTCAACTACCAGGCCGTCGTTTCGATCGGTTACGGCTATACGGCGTTGAAGACGCAGAGTGACGATCTTTCGTTCGAGGTCGGCCCCGGCTACAAGCGCTACCAGCCGATCGACGTGCTCGGCCCCGAAGTCGACCCGAATGGCGCACCGCTGCGCCACACCTTCGATTCGCAGGGCGAAGTCGTCGGCCGTGGCCTGATCGCCTACAGGCACCGCTTCACCGACAGCACGTCGTTCGTCGACACGCTGCTGACCGAAGCGGGCAGCGACAATACCTTCATGCAGAACGATGCCGGTCTGCAGGTCGACATGAGCAAGAAGCTCGCGCTGAAGATCGGCTATCAGGTGCGCCACAACTCCGACGTGACGGCGGGCGTCAAGCAGACCGACCAGTTGATGACGACGAACCTCGTCTACAACTTCGGTCCTCACTGACGCCTGGCGCTCGCACGGCGCGCATGAATCCGTCGTCATCCCGCGTGGCGCTTTTCAACAGCAAACGGCGGCATCCATGGGCTCGCAGAAAGCCTCTGGATACCCGCGTGACCCGCTTCCTGCTGGAAAGCGACGCGCGGGCATGACGCGTCAGGCCGAAAAGCCGCTCAGCATCTGATCGGCGCCCTGCTCGCGCAGCAACGCCGCCACGCGCTGGCCGAGGCTGCGCGGATCGTCCAGGTCGCCCTGTGCGTCGGCGCGCACGAGCCTGCCGCTGGAAGGATCGCCGACCATGCCCCATAGCGCGAGTCCATTTTCGATCTCGACGCAATAACCGGCAATCGGTACCGTGCAACTGCCGTGCAAGCTGAGGTTCATCGCACGCTCGGCGGCGACGCAACGATGCGTATCCTCGTCGTCGAGCTCGCCGACCAGGTGCGCGACGGCAAGATCGCCGGCGCGGCATTCGATCGCAATCGCACCCTGTGCGACGGCCGGCAGCCATGCCGGTGGCGTCAGGCGAGCGGCGATGCGCTTGCCGAGGCCGAGGCGTTCGATACCGGCGCAGGCGAGGATGATCGCGTCGTACTCGCCGGCATCGAGTTTGGCCAGGCGCGTATTCACGTTGCCGCGCAGATCGATCAGGTGCAGATCCGGCCGCACCGCGCGCAGCTGTGCCTGACGGCGCAGCGACGACGTGCCCACGCGTGCGCCCTCGGGCAATTCGTCGAAACGCGCGTAGCGGTTGCTGATGAATCCATCGGCGGCGTCGGCGCGTTCGAGCACGGCGCCAATCGCGAAACCGGGCTCGAGTTCCATCGGCACATCCTTGAACGAATGCACGGCGATGTCGGCGCGCTGCTCCAGCATCGCGACTTCGAGCTCCTTCAGGAACAGGCCCTTGCCGCCAATCTCGGCAAGCGGGCGATCGAGGATCTGGTCGCCACGCGTGGTCATCGGCACGAGTTCGACCGCGAGGCCGGCGTGCGCGCTGCGCAACCGCGTGGCGACGTGCTCGGCCTGCCACAGCGCAAGCGCGCTCTGCCGCGTGGCGATGCGCAGGGTCGCGCTCACAGCGTGCGCACCAGCTTGCGCACGGCCGGGAGATTGCGCCGGCTGACTTCCAGCGTCGAGCCGACGCCGTCGACGTTCGCGAACAGGCGGCCGTCCGGCGTGCGCGTCAGACCGGTCAGCTTGCCGAGCGCGACCAGGCAGTTGCGGTGGATGCGCACGAAGCGTCCGTCGAATTCGTCTTCCAGCGACTTCAAGGGTTCCTCGATCAGTACTTCGCCCTTCGCGTGATGCACGACGACGTACTTGTCCTCGGCCAGCAGATAGTTGATGTCGCCAATCGGCACCAGCACGAGGCTGCCGCGTACGCGTGCGCACAGATGCGTGCGTTTGCGCCCCGGATCAAGCGCCAGTTCGAGCGTGCGCGCCTGCGCGCCGGTCCAGCGCCGTGCCTTCGCCAAGGCCGCGCGCAGACGTTCGGCGCGCACCGGCTTGACCAGGTAGTCGACTGCATTCGCCTCGAACGCAGCCAGCGCATGGACTTCGTAGGCGGTACAGAAGATCACGCCAGGCGGCGCCTCGAGTGCGGCCAGATGGCGCGCGGCTTCCAGGCCATCCATGACCGGCATGTTGATGTCGAGCAGGATCAGATCGGGCTGCAAGCGCGCCACCTCCTCCAGCATCTCGCGTCCGTTGCCGGCTTCGCCGACGATATCGACGCCGCCGATCTCGGCCAGCATCGCAGCCATGCGCTCGCGCGCGAGCGGTTCGTCGTCGACGACCAGCAGTTTCATTTCGTCAGCGTCCCAGGCAAGCGCACGTTGGCCGTGTAGTGATCCGGTCCCGACTCGATCTGCAGCACCGCGCGGGCGCCGAAATGGTACTCGATGCGTGCGCGGATGTTCGCCAGCGCGATGCCGTTGCGGCGCACCGGGGCATCCGGCGACAGCGGATTGCGCACGACGATCTCAATGCCGTCGCCGATGCGGCGCCCTTGCAGCGTGATCGTGCCGCCTTCCGCGCGGGGCTGGATGCCGTGATAGACCGCGTTCTCGATCAGCGGCTGCAGCAGCAGACGTGGCATCGCGAAATCGCGCGGCAGATCCGCCACGTCGATCTCGGTGTGCAGGCGGTCGCCGAGGCGCAGGCGTTCGATGCGCAGGTAATGGTCGATCAGGTCGAGTTCCTCGCCGAGCGTGCCGTTCGCGTCGTCGGCGCCAAGGGCGGCACGGAACAGATCGGCCAGGTCCTCGACTGTCCGCTCGGCTTCGGCCGGCCGCGTGCGGATGAGGCTGGCGATCGTGTTCATGCTGTTGAACAGGAAATGCGGTCGGATGCGCGCCTGCAGCGCATCCACCTGCGCCTTGGCGATCGCATTGACGCGCTCGCGCCATTGCTCGATCACGAACAGGTAGCGCAGCAGCGCTGCGGCAATCAGCGCGCAGATCGCCGCGCTGCCGAGCGCGAAGCGCAGGTTCTGCGCGGGCGGCGCGCTGAGACCGAGGCCGAGCGCCTGGTCCATGCGGGCGATCACCGCACTGGCGAGCGCCGTGATCAGCACGCAGAACACCCACGCGACGATGAAGCCGGAGCGTGCGCTCAGCCGTTCCAGCGGGCGGCGCAGGGAACACAGCGTGACCGCATTCAGCAGGGCGACCCATTGGACATAGAGGCTGATGACGCCGAGTCGCGGCAACCACGGTCGCGGCTCCGCCTCCGGTGCGAGCACGATGACCAACGCGACCAGTTCGGCCACGACCATCACCGCGAACAGCGTCGGCGCGCTGCAGAACTGCGGCAGCCAGTTGGGCGCGGCTTTTCGTGTCATGACGTTGGATGGTCCCCCGAAACGCGGCCCGAGTATGCCGCGTTGGCCCGAAGGGCGCCGAGGCGCACTGCCCGCCTCGACGATTTCCCGCGGCTGCGACGGATGGCTGGAGTCGATGGCTCGGCCGCGATGCCGTTGCCCGGCTGCGTCTATGCGACCAGCCGCTTGCCCAGCCATGCGCGCAGATCCGCAATTTCCTCCGCACACACCTGATGCGCCATTGGATAGCTGTGCCATTCCACGGCGTAGCCGAGTGCGGCCAACGCGTCGCGGCTGATCGTTCCGAGCGGCTGCGGCACGATGGGATCGTAGCTGCCGTGGCCGATGAAGATGGGCAGTCCCGCGTTCGCGGCGCTGCGTTCGAGGGCCGTCTTTTCAGCCAGTGGCAGGTAGGTGGACAAGGCAACGATGCCGGCAAGTTTGGCGGCATGGCGAACGCCGCCAGCCAGCGCGATGGCGCCGCCCTGCGAGAATCCGGCAACGATGACGCGTTCGGCAGGAATGCCGCGCCCGCCTTCGCGCATGATCAGTTCATCGAGCTGGCCGATCGAGGCGCGCATTCCGGCTTCGTCCTGCTTGTCGGCGATCTGTGCGCCAAGGATGTCGTACCACACCCGCATCGACATGCCACCGTTGATCGTGACCGGCCGCACTGGTGCATGCGGGAACACGAAGCGCAGCGGTGGCCACGCCCGATCGATCAGTTCCGGCACGATCGGCGCGAAGTCGTTGCCGTCGGCGCCGAGGCCGTGCAACCAGATCACCGCGTGGCGCGGATTCGCAGCGGTTTCGATTTCGACACAGGGCAAGGTCATGGGGAATGGGGAATGGGGAATGGGGAATGGGGAATGGGGAATGGGGAATGGGGAGAGGCTGACCGATGCAGGGCCGTTTGCCAACCCTGAGGCGTCGACTGCCAGGCGAAATGCGTCATGCCGCCGTGTTAGCGTCCGCTTCCTGGACACGGCTGGGGAGAGAGCGATGTCGTCCTTCAAACCGCTGGCGGCTCTGGCTTCTTGCCTGTTGTTCGCCGCGAGCGCCATGGGCGCGACGCGCGACCAATTCCTCTATGGCACCAGCAATACCGGTGGCACCACGCTGCCATTCCGCTATTTCGTGCCGCCCGGCTACGATCCGACGCAGGCCTATCCGCTGATCCTGTTCCTGCATGGCGCCGGCGAGCGCGGCAGCGACAACGAGGCGCAGCTCAACAACAATGCGAACGGCGCGATGCGCCTGCTCGACGACGCCAACCTCGCGCAGCAGCCGGTCTTCATGATCGCGCCACAATGTTTTACCAATGGCTGGTGGAGCGGCGCGCCGCTGGATACGGCGATCGCGATCATCGACCAGGTCGCGGCGGACTATCACATCGATTCGGATCGCGTGTACGTCACCGGCCTTTCGATGGGTGGCATGGGCACCTGGAGTGCGGTGACGTCGCAGCCGGATCGCTTTGCCGCCGCGGTACCGATGTCGGGCAACGACAACGGCAGCCCGGTGCCGGCGAGCGTGGTCGCCGGGATTCCGTTCTGGTTCTTCCATGCGGCAAACGACGGCACCGTGAACGTGTCCGGCTCGGACAACCTGGTCACGGCGCTGCGCAATGCCGGCGCCAGCACGATCTATACGCGTTACGACACCGGCGATCATCCGATCTGGCAGGCCGCCTACACACATCCGCTGCTGTTTTCGTGGCTGGTCGCGCAAACGCGCGGCGCGCCGAGCACGACGGCACCGCCGTTGCTGCGCGTCACGGCGCCGACCAGCGACAGTTCGTGGCAGACCGAGGACACCACGCTCGATCTGGCCGGCAGCGCCGACAACGGCGGCAACACGATCGACGCGATCGCCTGGGACATCCTTGCCGGCGCCAGCGGCGCGGTGACCGGGACGACCGATTGGAGCGTCGGCAGCATCGCGCTGAATGACGGCGTGAACCTGATCCGCGTCACCGCCACGTCGCCGAGCGAGCACCCCGATTACGGCGGCCACACGACCTTCAACGACAGTTTGCGCGCGAGTCTCAGCGGACCGCCGCCGGAGCCCGGCAGCATCGTTGCCGCGATCAACGCCGGCGGCGACGCCTATACGGCAGTCGATGGCACTTTGTATGTCGCCGACACCGCGTTCGATGGCGGCAGCACACAGGTGTCCAGCAATCCGGTCGACGCTACCGACGACGATACGCTGTACAACAACTGGCGCTGGGGCAACTTCGCCTACCACCTGCCACTGGTCAACGGCCCCTACACCGTCGAGCTGCAGTTTGCCGATACCTACAACACCGCGCCGGGCCAGCGCATCTTCGACGTGGCGATCGAAGGCGCGACCGTGCTGCAGGACTTCGACATCATTGCCAGCGTCGGCGTCAACGTCGCTACCGTGCGGCGCTTCGACGTCGACATCGAGGACGGCGTGCTCGACGTGGTATTCACCAATGGCAGCACCGGCAGCGCGCGCATCGATGCGTTGCGCGTGATCCGCGCCGGCGGCGACGCCTTGTTCGCCAATGGGTTCGAGCTGGAGTGATCGACCGGCGCTGTTGCGCGTCGCGCTGTCGGGTTACGCGCTTGCGTTGCTGGCAGGTCCTGACCATTGAGGTGCCCGGCGGTTGCGCTTTTGCGCGCCCTCGCCCCCTCACCCCAACCCTCTCCCCCAACGAGAAGATGTTGGGGGAGAGGGAGACCTGCCTCTGTGCGTGTTCACCGCTGATGTTCTCTTGAATTCATCGCAACGATCCGAGGTCGCGCCTTTGCGCGCCCCCGCCCCCTCACCCCAACCCTCTCCCCCAACGAGAAGAT
>JBDTYM010000072.1:0-20283 GCA_040005635.1 Dokdonella sp.
TCGCATCGAGCACGACGACCGAACCGGAGTACAGATTGGTCCCGCCGCGCGCGGCGGGAACGAAGTCCGGTGCCGGATTGCCGCCCGGCACGTAGAGCAGCCCGTTGGCGGGATCGAGCGTGTACGAGGTCCACGTCGCGCCGCCGGTGATCGGGAAGCCGGCCTCGTTCTTCCACGTCGCCGCTGCGTCGTCCGCCGCCGCCGGCGCTGCCGGCCCGCGTGCAAAGTCGCCGGCCTCCTTCGGCACCAGATAGAACTCCCACACGATGTGACCATCCTTGGCGTCGAGCGCATACATGCGGCCCTTGACGCCCTTGTTGTCGCCGCCGGCGTTGCCGATGAAGACGAGGCCGTTCCACGCGATCGGCGCCGCCGGTACCGACTCGCCCCTCGCGGCGTCGGCAATCGTGGTCGCCCACAAACGCTTGCCGGTCTTTGATTCGTAGGCGAGCACGCGCCCATCGGTGCTGCCGCGGAATACGCGGCCGTCGAGCCAGGCGACGCCGCGGTTTGCCTTCAGCACGCCGGGTTCGAAGGTTTCGTGAGAGCGCCAGACTTCCTTGCAGCTGTCCGGATCGATCGCGAAGGTGTCCTGTTCGGTGGTGCCGAACAGCAGGCCGTCGACCTGGATCAGGCCGGCCTGGAAGCCAGTCTGCTGGCCGGTGTCGTACTCGCACAGCACTTTCAAACCGCCGACGTTCTTCGTGTTGATCGCGTCGAGCGCAACATAGCGTTCCGAGGTCAGCGTGCGGTTGTAGCTCGGCCAGTCGGCGGGCGCGGCGAGACCCGTGCCCGCGTGGCCGGCGAGTGCGCAGAGGACGACGATCGAAAGTGAAGTGCGCTGCATGCCGGGTTCCTTGCGAAGGGGACGATTCCGATCCGATGATCGCGCAGCGTCGCGTCGACTGCCAAGCACATCGTTGCGTAGGGGAATGGCATGATCGCTGGCGCGCACTGAACCTGCGCAGTCAGGCGCCGAGGATGGCGTACGGCCCGCCACGCTCAAGTGCGCGCAAATACGCCGGCCGCGCATGAATGCGTTCGAGCCAGACGGCGAGGCGCGGCCGATTCGCGCCCAGTCCACCGCGTGCGGCGGCGGCTTCGATCGGAAAGCTCAACTGGACGTCCGCGCCGCTGAAGGCGTTGCCAGCAAACCAGTCGTCGGCGCCGAGCTCGCCCTCTAGATGGTCCAGGTGCAATTTCAGCTGCGGATCGATGAAGTGCTGCCGCGCCTGATGCGCGATGCCTTTGGCGATGGGCTTGGCGAAGAACGGCATTTTCGCGCTCTCGACGCGATGAAATGCCAGCTTGAGCAGCAAAGGCGGCATCAGCGAAGCTTCCGCGTAGTGCAGCCACTGCGTGTAGCGCAGGCGTTCGCGCGTGCCGGGCGCCGGCGCGAGTCGACCGTCGCCGTAGCGATCGACGAGGTAGTCGATGATCGCCCCCGATTCGGCCAGAGTCAGATCGCCATCGCTGATGACCGGTGCCTTGCCGAGCGGATGGATGGCACGCAACGCAGGCGGCGCCAGCAGCGTCTGCGGATCGCGCCGGTAGTGCACGATTTCGTACGGCTGCCCGAGTTCTTCCAGCAGCCACAGCACGCGCTGCGAGCGCGAATTGTCGAGGTGATGGACGACGAGCATCGACGACTCCGAGGCGGACACGCATGCGCAAGAATCGGATGGTACGCGAGTGCGGCTGCCGCGATGCTGCGGCCTCCGATCAAAGGAGAGTCCCGATGCATTTCCGTATCCTCGGCCTGCCGGCCACGTCGTTTGCTGGGCTGTTCGCACTGGACGACGAGCAGCTCGCTGCGCACGGTGCGCGCCGCAGCATCGCGCAAAGCGACAACGGCTATCCGTGCCGGATCAGCCTGACCGATGCCGCGCTCGGCGATGAAGTGCTGCTGGTGAACTACGAGCATCAGCCGGTCGATACGCCTTATCGCGCACGCCACGCAATCTACGTGCGCAGGAACGAACAGACCTACGACGCGATCGACGAGGTTCCCGAACAGCTGCGCCGGCGCATGCTCTCGCTGCGCGGTTTCGACGCCGACGGCATGATGACCGAAGCCGATCTCGTCGACGGCCCACAGCTTGAGGCAGCGATCGGGCGATTCTTTGCGAATGCACTCACGCAGTACCTGCATGTACATTTCGCCAAGCCGGGTTGCTATGCCGCACGTATCGAGCGTGCGTGAGTGGATTGGCGTGAGTGCGACGTGCTACGGCATCCGGCTTTCGCTCTGTGTGCTCAGCGCGCTCTTTTGAGTCCGCGCCGCGCTTTCGCCGGCATCTCGGCGCCTTTGCGAAACGCGGCCGCCTCCTCGAGCAGCCAGTGGCGGAACGCCTTGAAGCCGGCGTGTTCGCTCGAACGCTGCGGATAGACCAGATAGTGCGCGTAGCGCGCCTGCATGCGCTCGGGGAAAAGCGCGACGAGACGGCCGCTTTCAATCAGCGGACGCACCATCGTCGCGCGGCCGAGCGTGACGCCCAAGCCTTCGAGCGTCGCGCGCTGCGCGGTCTCCGAGTCGCTGAATGTCGCGATGTAACGCGCCGGCTCGCTGCCGCCGAACTGCTCGAACCAGCGCGGCCAGGGGTCGTCCGGCGACAGCAGCGGCCAATCGCCGAGCTGGTCGAGGCGAGGGCGCTTGCGCCGACGCAGCAGCTGCGGGCTTGCGACCGGCGTCAGCCATTCCTCGAACAACAGCTCCGACTGCACGCCGCTCCATTGGCCGGCACCGTAGCGCAAAGCGCCGACGAAGCGGCCGTCGGCGAAGTCGACGCGCTCGATCGAGGAATCGAGGTTGATCTCAAGTTCCGGATGTTGCGCGACGAAGCGTGGCAGGCGCGGCACCAACCAGCTCGACGCCATTGACGGCAGCGCGCTGAGGCTGAGCACGCTGCCGCTGCGCGCGCGCAGCGGACGCAGTGCGGCCTCGATCGCGTCGAGCTGCGGTCCGACACGCTGCAGCAGCAGATCGCCCTCGACGGTGAGTTTGAGGCCGCGCGGTCCGCGCACGAACAGGCGGCAGTCGAGTCGCTGTTCGAGCAGGCGCACCTGATGGCTGAGCGCGCTGACGGTGAGGTGCAGGCGCTCCGAAGCGCGCGTCAAGTTCTGCGCGCGCGCGGCTGTCACGAAGACCTGCAGCGCGTTCAGTGGTGTACGTTCCACCTTGAATATTCCTCAAGCCTGTCTATCAAACATATCGCTACCGGAGCGGCCGATAGCGGCCTATCGTGGCCTCCATGCGGTGAATCTGCAAGCAGAGGAGACAAGCCCGTGTTGAAAGAATTGAACGGTATCGCGAACGACATGCTGGGCCTGCACGGCTATCCCGTGCAGCGGATCAGCTGGGGTGAAATCTTTGGCAAACGCGCTCGTGCAAATGCAGCGCGCGAGTTTGCCAAGCCTCCCTCCAAACCTGCGAGGCCGCCGGCCGCGGGAACGTGCGGCGTCGGGCCGGCGCGATTTGGCTCGCGGAGCCATGCATGAACGGGGTTCTGAAGCAGGGCGGACTCGCTCTGCCGCTGTTCGCGGCGGCCGCCACCGTGGTGCTGTGGTCGTCCGCCTTCGCCGCGATCTCCTATGGCCTGCGCGCGTTCTCCCCGGCGGAGTTGTCGCTGCTGCGCTTCGCCGTCGCCTCATTGTGTCTTGCCGTGCCCGTTGCCTTCGGCGCGATCCGCTTGCCGCCGTTGCGCGACTGGCCGGCGGTCATCACGCTCGCCCTGATCGGCATGACCGTGTATCAGCTGAGCCTGGGTTACGCGATGACGCGAATTCCGGCCGGCGCGGCTGCCGTGATCATCGCACTCGCGCCGGGCGTGACCGCGGCATTGGCCGCGCTGCGTCTCGGCGAGGCGCTGACGCCGCGCATGGGCATCGGCCTGGCGGTCGCGTTCGCAGGCGCGATCCTGGTGACGCTGGGATCCGGTCGCGAAATCCATTTCGAGCCGATGGCCTTGCTGGTGCTGGTGGCAGTGCTCGCTACGAGCATCTATTTCGTCTGGCAAAAGCCCTTGCTGGCGCGCACGAATACGCTGGGTTTCACCACGGCGAGCATCTTTGCCGCGACCCTCGGCTTGCTGCCGTTCGGCCTGCACCTTCCGGAGAAGATCGCGCTCGCGTCATCCGCTCAGCTGGCCTCGGCGATCTATCTCGGCATCGCGCCGACCGTGATCGGCTACCTGTGCTGGAATTGGGCGCTGTCACGCGCGCCGGCGGCCACGATCTCGAGCTTCCTCTATGTGCAGCCGTTGCTCGCCAGCGTCATCGCATGGCTGTGGCTTGGGCAGACCCTGGGTGGGCTGGCCATTGCCGGCGGTGTGCTGGCGATCGGTGGCGTGGTGCTGACGATCCGTGGTTCCGGCGCCGCGAAGAGCGTCGCTGCAAAGCCGTTGCCGGCCTGCGCGCACGGCGTGCTGGCCGTGGGCACAGGCACGCGTTGCTGAGGTCGTAAATCGCAAGAATGAAGTGTCGCATGTGAACGCGATGTGCATTCCGGACCGCAGCGACCTGTAAGAACGCGCAGCTGTCCAGCCGCCAGCGCCACCGCCAATCTGGTGTCGCAGGCGTAGCTGGAGTTCTTCCAATGACGAATATCCGTTCGTTCCACGGCTTCACGCCGGAGGTGTCGCTGCTCGCCTACGTCGATCCCGCCGCGCAGGTCATCGGTCACGTCAAGATCGGCGACGACAGTTCGGTCTGGCCTTGCGCAGTGATCCGCGCGGACTCGCACGCGATCCGTATCGGCGCGCGCACCAACATCCAGGACGGTGCGCAGCTGCACGTGACGCACGACGCGCAGTACACGCTCGGCGGCTTCGCGCTGACGATCGGCGATGACGTCACCATCGGCCATGGCGCCGCGCTGCACGGCTGCACGGTGCAGGGCTCCTGCCTGATCGGCATGAATGCGACGATCCTCGACGGCGCGTTGATCAAGAAGCACAGCATCGTCGGTGCCGGAGCTGTGGTTACGCAGGGCAAGATCGTCGGCGAAGGCGAACTCTGGCTCGGCAATCCGGCTCGCTTCGTGCGCATCCTGGCGGCCGATGAGCTGCAACAGATTCACTACGCGGCACGGCAGTTCGTCAAGCTGCGCGGCCACTATCGCGACGAGCAGCGGCCGGTCGGGGCAAGCGTCGGGCACGAATACGACCGCCGCGCGATGCACGCCTGACGCAAATCGGCGCGAAGGGTGCCGCGCGCAGCGCGTCAGTCCGCGTCGGCTTCGAACAGCCCGCTCTGCATCGGCCATTCGAGCGCCGAGCGGAAGTTCGCCAGTCCGACACCGACGAGGCGATAGCGCGTGGTCGGCGGTTGCTGCACGTGGTCGCGCAGATCGAGTGCAAGGCGCGTGAGTTCGTCCTGCGAGCGTGGCGGCAATGCCGGCGTATGACTGCGCGTGAGAATGCGGAACTCCTTCGTCTTCAGCTTCAGCACCACCGTGCGCCCGATGCGCTCGGTCTTGAGCGTCGCAGGCCATACTTTGGCGGCAAGCTCGCGGATCGTCGCTTCGGTATCGCCGAGTAGCCGATCGTCGGCGAACGTATCTTCGGCCGAGATCGATTGCGTCGGCCGGTCCGGCCTGACTTCGCTGCGATCGATGCCCAGGGCGAGTTCGGACAGGCGCCGCCCGTAGCGGCCGAAACGGCTTTCGAGGGCGTGCTGGCCAGCCGCACGCAGGTCGCCGACGGTGCGGATGCCGAGTGCTGCGAGCTTGCCGTCCATCACCTTGCCGACACCGTGGATGCGAGCCACGGGCAGCGGCTGCAGAAACGCATCGACATCGGCTGGTCGGATCACGAACAAGCCGTCCGGCTTGCGCCAATCCGAGGCGATCTTGGCGAGAAACTTGTTCGGCGCGACGCCGGCCGACGCGGTCAGCTGCGTCTCGTCGCGGATCTGCTCGCGGATCATCTTCGCGACCGCGGTGGCCGATGGCAGGCCGGATTTCGTCGCGGTCACGTCGAGATAGGCCTCGTCAAGCGACAACGGCTCGACCAGATCGGTCTGTCGCAACAGGATCTCGCGCACCTGCTTCGATACCGCGCGGTATCGCACGAAGTCCGGCGCCACGAACACGGCGTCCGGACACAGGCGCTCCGCGCGCATCGCCGGCATCGCCGAGCGCACACCGAAGCGACGTGCCTCGTAGTTGGCCGCACAGACGACCGAGCGCGCGCCACGCCAGGCGACGACGACGGGGCGTCCGCGCAAGGCGGGATCGTCGCGCTGTTCGACCGACGCGTAGAACGCATCCATGTCGATGTGCACGATCTTGCGCAGGACGTCGTCGGTACTCATCGGGGCTTCGATCGTACCGCGCCGGATGCGCTCGCGAATGGGCCGTTCGGCGCGGTAGCGCAGGTGCCATGGCTGCATATACGTGAGCTGCAGGATGCTTGCCGGCAATTTCCTACGCCGCCGCGCAGCGTTTGCGCGTCGCCAGGTGATCGCCGCGCAGGGAGGATGACCGCCTCACGACGGGAGGTGGCACATGAAAGGGTTCAGCGGCGGACGATTCGGCGGGACGGCTACACGGCTTGCAGGCTTCGCATTGCTCGCCTGCGGATTCTTCCACGGCGCCCGGGCGGCACCGGTATACCGCTGCCTGGATGCGCAACGACATGTGGCCTACCAGGATCACGCCTGCGCGCAGGCGCAGCAGGAAACCCGGGTCGAACTGGCGCCTTTGCCGTCCCCCGCGCCATCGCCGAACTACGGCCGTGGCGCACGCGAGTCCGTCGCGACGCGCAAGGATCGAAAGCGCGCGAGCAGCCGGGCTGTCCCACATCCATCGATGTCCTACGAATGCCGCGCCGGCAATGGCGAGGTGTTCTACCGGCACTCGGCCTGTCCGAAATCGATCCGCATTCGCGCGGCCACACGTGGCGGTCACCAGCGGCAGACGGGTCAGACCGAATCGGTGGCGGTCAGCGGCACGGCGCTGCCTCGCGCCGAGGCGTGTCGGCGCCTTGCGTTATCGAGCGCCCGCGCCGGTCATGAACGCGATGATCAGGTGTCGACCTACGAGCGCAATCTCGGCCGCGATCCCTGCCGTCGATATTGAGGATCGCCCGATCGGCTCGCCGTGCAGTGATTTTGCGGATATGTAACGCTCCGCCGTTTACGATGGCGGCGACATCCGCAAGGAACGACCCATGCGAGTAGCGGTCCTGATATTCGCGAGCGCGGCGCTGCTGCTGGCCGCCTGTTCGAAATCCGAAGCGCCGACGCCGCAGGCAGCGCCAGCGCCGGCGAGCGATGTGCAAGGCCAGAAGGAACTCGATCTGTATCGCAAGCTGCAGCTGGAGAAGTCCTACGAACTGGCTGCGCCGATCGGCAAGGAAATCGTCGCCAAGTACCCGCAGAGTGCTGCTGCGAAGGAAGTGCAGGTAACACTGGCCGATGCCAGCGCCAAAGCGGACGCAATCACCACACAGCGCCGCCTCGAGCGCCTGTGGTCGTATCAGTCCGGCAAGGAATCGGGCGGCGAGCAGAATACCGCGTCGATCTACAGCAAGGATGCGGTCGTGGCGGATCGCATTCGTCTCGTGTTGCGTCGCCATTCGGCGTGGGGACAGAGCGTCTATCTGTTCGGCAACGGCAAGGGATTCGAATGCGCTGGCGGCTGCAATCTGAACATACATTTCGACGAGCAGGCGGCGAAACGCATGAAGGCCTACCTGCCGGAGACCGGTGAGCCGGCCCTCTTCATTTCCGACGACAAGGCGTTCATCGAACGGCTCGATGCGGCGCAGACGGTCAGCATCGACGTCACCGAGAAGGGCAAGGGCGCGCGCACCCTGGTGTTCGAGGTGGGCGGTTTCGATGCGACGAAATTCCCGCTGGTGAAGAAAAAGTAGCGGTGCGAGCGAGCGATTGAATCACACCGCGTCCGGGTCGCTCGCTTCCAGCCGTACGCCTGTCGCAACAATCTCGTAGTGGCCTTTCGACAGAATGCGCAGTTCGCCGCCGTCGGCGAGAACGACCTTCACGAGTCGCTCGATGTGCGCATTCGCATGGCTGGCCGGCTCGGCGTAGACATGCACTTCGTAGACATGGCCATCGCTGCCGTGGGCGTGATAGAGCCGCTTCAGGATCATCGAAGGACCTCGGCCATACGACGGTTGAAAGATTCGGCGCCGGACGGCGGTCTGCGCAACCGCGCGCGGTCGACTGCGCGTCGAATCAAGGCTGCCCCGGCAGCCGTTCCGAATTCCCTGGAGATTTCCCGATGAAACGCATCATCCCGTTCCTTGCGCTGTTCCTGCTCGTGTTCGCAGTGCCGGCCTTTGCCGCCGACGAGGCGGCCGCGGCGGCGCCCGCGGTGGGCCAGGTCGCCCCCGATTTCCGCTTGCAGGATCAGAAGGGCGACTGGCATACGCTGGCTGGCGAGCATGGAAAATGGACCGTGCTGTATTTCTATCCGAAGGACTTCACCCCCGGTTGCACCACCGAGGTGTGCACCTTCCGCGACGATATCATTGCGCTGCGCAAGGCTGGCGCGGACGTGTTCGGTGTCAGTCTCGACGACGTCAAGTCGCATGCCGAATTCGCCGAGAAGTACCACGTGCCGTTCCGTTTGTTGTCCGACGCGGATTCGACCGTTGCCAAGAGCTATGGCGTGCTGACCACGAAGGGCGCCATGAGCTATGCACGTCGCGAGACGTTCCTGATCGATCCGCAAGGCCGCATCGCGAAGCAGTACAAGGATGTCGACCCGAAGGAGAATTCCAAACAGGTACTGGCCGACCTCGCCGAGTTGAAGAAGGCGAAGGGCTGAACGGAGATGCCGGCACGCAGTCATCCGCGTGCCGGCGCAGGCATGGGCTACTCACTGCAGGGATATCCTTGCTGGGTGCAGGCAGGATACGCGCACGGATGTTGCGAATGAGTGTCCGCGGTCGGCCGCTACCGGCGCGCCGGGAAGATTCCAGCGCCGCTGCGGCAACCAGGGTGGCAAGTTTCCCGCCACAGGTCGGCTCGGGCTGTCGCGTGCTGGTCCTCGGCAGCGTGCCGAGCGTGCGTTCGCTGGAGCAGCAGCAGTCGTACGCGCATGCGCACAATCTGTTCTGGCCGTTCATGGGCGTGCTGCATGGCGCCGGTCCCGAACTGCCTTACGCGGAGCGGATTGCACGCCTGCATGCGGCAGGCGTGGGCATCTGGGACGTGCTCGAACAGTGCGAGCGCAGCGGCAGCCTCGACAGCGACATCGTGCGCGCCAGCGAAGTGCCGAACGATATTCCAGGCCTACTCGACGCACACCCGACGATAGCGGCAATTGCCTTGAACGGTACCAAGGCGCAGCAGGTGTTCACGCGACGCATCGCTCCGGCGATCGCGGCCGAGCGACGTGCGCGGCTGAGCGTGCTCGCGCTGCCGTCGACGAGCCCGGCGAATGCCTCGATTCCGCGTGCCGTCAAGCTGGCGCGCTGGAGTGAGCTGCTGCAGTGGGCGCTGCAACCGGATCAAACCCCCTCGAAAGCCCGCCGATAGCGGCCGATCGCGCCGCATCGTGCCACCGACGCGCAAGTCTTCATCCGTTCAGCTAGCCTTGCCGATACTGCGAACCCACCACCACGTAGGGGAGTTTCGACGATGAAGCAGCATTATCTTCCGGTACTGGGCGCCGCGCTTGCTCTAGGCCTCGCTATCGCCGTTCCGCAGCGTGCCAGCGCCGAAGAAGCGAATCTGGACTGCAAGTTGCGTTTCTCGCTCACCGGCTGGTCGCTGATCTACAAGCATGCCGAAGGCCATGGTGTCGTGACCTGCGAAAATGGAACCTCGATGCGCGTGAAGATCGAATCCAAGGGCGGCGGCCTGACCGCCGGCAAGTCGCATATCGATAGCGGCACCGGCAAGTTCACCGATGTGCACAAGATTGGTGACGTGCTCGGTTCCTATGCGCAGGGCGAAGCCAGCGCCGGGGCCTTGAAGGCCGGTACCGCGCAGGTGTTGACCAAGGGCACGGTTTCGCTCGCGCTGGCGGGTGCCGGCGAAGGCGTCGAGCTCGGTATCAGCGTTGGCGATTTCACCATCAGCAAGGCTGGCAAAGAGAAGAAGTAGACCTCTCGAACTGACTGCCTCTTCAAAGGGCCGCGGCGCGCAACGCCGCGGCCCTTCGCGTCTGTGCTGTTGACGCAAGCCGCCCGATCGCCGAGCCTCGTCCGTTCGATCGATCGGGAGAGGCTCGATGAAACGTGGCTGGCGTGTTGGCTTTGCTGTTCTTTTCGCCTTGCTCGGCATCGCGTTCGCGCACGCGGACCCGCCGGCCGTTCGCGATCTTCCGCCCGGCCTGCAGATTCCTGATGCGGCGCGTCCGGGACCGGCTTTCGACATCGAACGGGCGACCGACGCCTACGTGAATCTGTTGTCGCCGACGCAGCGCGCTTCCTCGGATGCGTATTTCGAGGGCGGTTACTGGCTGCAGTTGTGGGGGCTGCTGTACGGCCTCGGTGTCGCTGCGATCCTGCTGCGCGGCGGCTTGTCGGTGCGACTTCGCGATCTTGCCGAGCGCATCAGCCGGCGCCGCTGGCTGCAGACGATGCTGTATGGCTTGTTCTGGGTGCTGCTCACCTTCCTCCTCGGTCTACCGTTGTCGATTTACGAAGGCTTCGTGCGCGAGCATCAATACGGTCTTGCGACGCAGAACTTTGGCGGCTGGTTCGGCGATCAGCTGAAGGGCTTGATGGTCGCGGTGATCCTCCTGCCGCCGCTGCTCGCGCTGCTCTACGCGGCAGTACGCCGCGCCGGCGCGCGCTGGTGGATCTTTGCCAGCGGCGGCGCCTTCGTGTTGATCCTGTTCGTGATCATGCTGGCGCCGGTCTTCGTCGATCCGCTGTTCAACGACTACAAGCCGCTGCGCGCCGGTGACGCGCGTTCGGCCATCCTGTCGATCGCGCACGCCAACCAGATTCCGGCCGACAATGTCGTCGAGTTCGATGCCTCGCGACAGACCACGCGCATCAGCGCGAACGTGGCGGGTTTTCTCGGTACCACGCGCATCGCGCTCAACGACAACCTGCTCGAAAAGACCTCGCTGCCCGAGATCAAGGCCGTCATGGGCCACGAGATGGGTCATTACGTGCTCAATCATGCGCTGCGCGGCACGGTCTATCTGAGCCTGCTGCTCGCGTTCGGCTTCTGGATCGTGTATCGGGTGTTCGATGCGCTGTTGGCGCGCTGGGGCGTCCGGCTCGGCCTGCGCGATCGCGCGGACCCGGCCGCACTGCCGCTCGCGGTCGCGGTCCTGTCGGTGTTCTTCTTCTTCGCCACGCCATTGTCCAACTCGATCGTGCGCCAGATGGAAGCGGAAGCGGATGCGTTCGGGCTCAACGCGGCGCGCGAGCCGAATGGCTTCGCGATGGCCGCGATGCGCCTGTCGACCTATCGCAAGATCAAGCCGGGGGCGCTCGAGGAAATCGTGTTCTACGACCACCCGAGTGGCTGGCAGCGCGTGCACGCGTCGATGCAATGGCTGAAGGAAAATGCGGACAATCCGACCGCGAAGTCGCCGTTGCCGCCCGCGGCGACACCGAAAAGTCCGTAGGTCGGTATCAACAGCAATGCACCGATCGGTGTGACGACGAATGGCCGCCGAACGTGTTGCCGCTGGGCAGCGCGCGCTAGCGCGAGGTAGGATGCCTCGCCCCGTGCGCCGCGTGCTCGCATACGGCTGACTCGGGCATTCAATCCCCATGACAGGAGACCGCGATGTCGCTCGGCAAACGTTTGGGTGCGGAATTCTTCGGTACGTTTTGGCTGGTGATCGGCGGTTGCGGCAGCGCGGTACTTGCGGCCGGCGTGCCGACACTCGGCATCGCCTACGCGGGCGTCGCGCTCGCTTTCGGCCTGACCGTGCTGACGATGGCGTACGCGGTCGGCCACATCTCCGGCGGTCATTTCAATCCGGCCGTCTCGGTCGGTTTGGTCGCTGGCGGGCGTTTTCCGGTGAAGGACCTGGTCCCCTACATCGTCGCGCAGGTCATCGGGGGACTCGCCGCCGGTGCGGTGCTGTACCTGATTGCCAGCGGCAAGACCGGTTTCGATGCGGCCGGCAGCTTCGCCTCGAACGGCTATGGCGAACACTCGCCCGGCGGCTATTCGCTGCAGGCCGCGCTGATCTGCGAGATCGTGATGACCTTTTTCTTCGTGATGATCATCATGGGCTCGACGCACGGCAATGCGCCGGTTGGCTTTGCACCGATCGCGATTGGTTTTGCGCTGACCTTGATCCATTTGATCAGCATTCCGGTCACCAACACGTCGGTGAATCCGGCGCGTTCGACCGCCGTCGCCTTTTTCGCCGGGGGTCTCGCGGTATCGCAGTTGTGGTTGTTCTGGGTCGCGCCGATCATCGGTGGGGCGCTCGGCGGGATCGTCTACCGCACCTTGTTTGAAACGCCCGAGCGACGCTGAGGCAACTGCGACCTCGCATCGAGGTCAACGCATCGGCCCAGACTGCGTTCTGCATGCTTGCGCCGACGGCGTTTCGGCCGTCGGCCCTGCATGGAGATCGCCATGATCAAACGTACTCTCATCGCGTGGGCCGCTGCGGCCGCATTCTGCTCGCCCGGGTTCGCTCAAACCGCCGTCACCGCAACCGCTCGTGATACGGCGCAGCAGGAACGCATCGAGCAGGGCCTGCAATCAGGCCAGCTGTCGACCCGCGAAGCGGCGGGACTGGAACATCAGCAGCAGCGCATCGATCGGACCGAAGCGCGCGATATGCGCAACGGCAGTTTGTCGCCCGCTGAATCGGCACAGATCCGCCACGAGCAGAACCGGGCCAGCGCCGATATCGACCGTGCCAAGCACAATGACGTCGGCGGCAACCCGGCCTCGACTTCATCGCAGCGCATGCAGGCCGACGTGCAGCGCAACGTCAACCAGCAGACGCGCATCAATCAGGGTGTACGTTCCGGCGCCTTGACGACGCACGAAACCGGCGCGCTCGAACGTGGACAAGCGCATGTCGATCGCAAGGAAGCCGTCGCCGCTGCGGACGGGCACGTCGGCGTTGCCGGTCAGGCCCGCGTCCAGCGAACGGAAAACCGCCAGAGCGGCCGGATCGCGCGCAAGAAGCACAACGACCGCCTCGGCGGCTGAGCTTTGCCTGCGCGCTGCGGCCGTCAACCCTGCCGTGCGTCACCCAACGCACGGCACGTGCGCGATTTAAACCCGCGCGCGATCCTCTGCATCGAAGCATGAGCATTCGAGAGGAGGATTGCCATGAAGCGTGTGATTCTTGCGGCCGCCGTGGGCGCTCTGTTCGCGACGGCGGCACGGGCCGAGATCGACATCCACGCCGCCGACTGCGGCCTGCACAGCGACTATTCGCTGTCGGTCAACCCCGACAGCCTGGAATTTCGGCGCAAGAGCGGCAAGCCGGCCGATATCGTCATTGCCAATGGCAGCCTGCGTGTCGATGGCCTCATGCTCGACGTCAGCGCGGCAGATCGCCAGCGCCTGCTCGATATCGAACATGGTGTGCGCGATACCTTGCCCGAAGTGAAGGCGATTGCACACGAAGCCATAGCGATCGCGATCGACGCGGTCACCGAAGTCTCGGCCGCATTCGCGAAGGATGGCGAGGCCGCGCGCGCGAGCGCCCAGCACCTCGCACGCACCGCGCGTGAACTCGACCAGCGCATCGCCGAGAGCAACAATTTCAGCGATTGGAAGGAGGGCGATATCGATCGCCTGGTCGAAAGCGTCGCCGGCACGCTGGTCAGCGAAGTGGTCGGCAATGTCGCCGGGCAGGCGATCACGGTCGCACTCAGTGGCGACGAGAAGGCCGCGGCCGAACTGGAAGCGCGCGCCGATGGGATCGACAAGAAGATCGAACGCATCGTCGAACGGCGCAGCAAGGAACTGGAACGTCGCGCCGAAGGCCTGTGTCCGCGGCTGCACACGCTGGCGAGCGTCGCGTCCGGGCTCGACGTGCGCCTCGCCGATGGCCGTCGGCTGGACCTGGTGCGGCTGGATCGATGACATCACGCGCTCGGCGGCGCAGATCCTGATTACAGCGTCGCGCCGGCGCCCTGCGCGACCGTCACCTTGCGTGATTGCCACAGGGAAAGGCGTTCCGGTTTGTGCCAGGCCGTGTAGAGGTCGATATACGCATCAACGGCCTCCTGCGCACGCGGGTGCGCCGGCCCGTAATCCTTGGTCTGCGTGAAGACTGCCCAGGCGTGGTCGAGTTCGCGTTCAGCCTCGGCATAGCGCTGCTGGCGGATCAGGATCGTCGCCAGCTCCTTGTGCATGATGGCGCGGAACGGATCGTCGCCGAGCGCCGCATCCGCTTGCGCCGCGGCCGCGCGCGCGTGGCGTTCGGCCGCATCGAGCTCGCCGGCGTCGCGCAACAGCAGGCTGAGGTTGGATTCGGCGACGAGCGCACGCGTGCTGGACGGACCGTACAGCTTCAGCGAGCCGGCATACGCGCGCTCGTAGTACGGACGCGCTTCCTCATTGCGGCCTTGCTGGCGGATCGCACCGCCGAGATTGTTGACGATGTTGAGCGTCATCGGATGTTCGACGCCGAACACGCGTTCGTGGATCGGCAGCAATGGCGCCAGCAGTTTCTCGGCATCGGCGAAATCTCCCTGCTCCAGATCGAGCACGGCGAGGCCGTTGATGGCGGCGAGCGTCTTCGAGTGCTCGTCGCCGTAGCGCTTGCGCGAAGACTCGATGAGCGTCACGTACAGCGGGCGCGCCTCGTCGAAGCGCGCCATGGTGGAATCGGTGATCGCCAGACCCTGGACGGTGTCCAGCGTGTCCTCGTCGTCATTGCCGAACGCCTGGCGCTGCTGTTCGAGCACGCGCAGATAGCGGGAGCGGCTGTCGTCCAGTTTGCCGGCATCGCATTCGAGGCCGGCGAGATGGCTTTCGACGAACAGACGATCGCGATCGTTCGGCGGCGCCGCAGCGATCAACGCGAACGCCTGTCGCCCGGCAGCCAGCGCTTCGGGCGTGCGGCCCTGATTGTCGATGTTCTCGGCGACACGTATCGCCAGCCGTGCGCGTTGGGCGATGGGTGCGCCGCTGGCGACCAGCGCGGCGAGCGCGTCGTCGTAGTGGGTGCCGGCGAGTGCGAGTTCGCCGAGAGAGGCATAACTGTTCGCTATCGTGCGTTCGATCGATGCGCGCACGGCCGGCTGTGTCGCGAGTTCGCGACCCGCACGCTCGGCGGCGGCGTCGAGGATCATCCGCATCAGGCTGCGATCCATGCTTTTGGCGCGGTCCGGATCGATACCGGCGAGCATGCTCTGCACGAAGTCGGCGACCCGCTCCGCCTTGGCCGCCTCGATGCGCGCAGCAGCAGCGGAACGCCGCGCTTCGGCAAGTCCATGCAGGGCCAGGGTAATGCCGGCGAGCAAGGCGGCTACGACGAGGGCAGAGGTCGCGATGCCGAGTCGGTGCCGCGTGATGAAGCTGCGCGCCAGGTACAGCCGGGTCTGCGGCATCGCGCGCAGCGGGCGCTGCTCGCGAAAGCGCTGCAGGTCGTCGGCGAGCGCCGCGGCCGAGTCGTATCGCTGCTCGCGATCCTGCGCGAGCGCCTTGCGCAGCGCCATGCGCAGTTCGCGCGGCAGCTTGTGCGTGGCTTGCACCAGGGTGGCCGAGTTCGGCGTCTGCGCATGCGGATCGGCCTCGCTGTCGATCGCCGCGAGCAGGGTCAGTTGCGGCGCGCGCGCGGATTGGTGGACAGCCGACGTCAGCACGGCCGCGTCGGTATCGGTCAAGATCTCGAACAGCATCACGCCGAGCGAATAGACATCGCTGCGTGTGTCGAGGTCGCGCTGCAGCCGTGTCGATTGCTCCGGGCTCATGTAGACGCCGGTACCGGCCGGATCGGCCGAGACCGCAGCGCCGTCTGCTGCGGTGTCCGTGCTGCCGCCGATCGCGATGCCGAAGTCGATGATCTTTGGTGCCGGCACACCGTCGACGCGCTGCACGAGTACATTGGCCGGTTTCAGATCGCGGTGGATGATGCCCTTCTGGTGGGCGTGCTGGACGCCATGGCAGACCCGTGCGAACAGGGCGAGTCGCTGGTCCAGCGTGAGATTTTCGCGGCGGCAGAAATGCGTGATCGGCAGACCTTCGACGACCTCCATCACCAGATACGGATGGCCCTGCGTGGTGGTGCCGGCGTCGAATACCTGCGCGATGGCAGGGTGCTGCATCTGCGCCAGCGCCTGCCGTTCGACTTCGAAGTAGGCCCGCGCGAGCGGGCTGGCGACCTGTTCGCGGATCAGCTTCAACGCGACTTCGCGGCGCACTGGCCGCAGCTGCTCGGCCAGATACACGCGACCCATGCCGCCCTCGCCGAGCACGCGGCGGATCACGTAGGGACCGAGCTCGGCGCCGGCAGCGAGCGCGACGCCACTGGCAGCAACGGCCGGAGGCGTCTGGAACTCGGTGGTCTCGTCCGGCGAGATGGGGGCGGTCATGGCAATGGCCTCGGGCCCTTGGCGGCTGCACCGCGCAGGCGCACGCGGTCATTACAACGTGCGAACGGCCGAATGTATACAAGCGCGCGTCGCCCGTGGCGGTCGGCGCAATTCGCGTAAACTGCTGCAGGCGCCGCCGAAAGATCCCAACGCCGCATGAGTGACCGCGATTCCACCACCACCCAACGCCGCACGATCCGGCCGCACGACTATGTCGCGCGCAGCCAGCCGACATCGTCGGCCTGCCTCGTCGTGTTGCAGGGGCTGCGTCTGGGCCAACGCATCGATGTCGGCGAGCAGCCGCTGATCATCGGCCGTGCACCCGAGTGCGACTTCCAGATCATGGAGCGCAGCGTGTCGCGGCAGCATTCGCGCATTTGGCGCGGACCGGCCGGCTATCGCATCAAGGATCTCGACTCGACCAACAAGACGCTGGTCAACGACCAGCCGATCATCGAAGCGGAACTGCGCGACGGCGACCACGTGACGATCGGCAGCTGCGTGCTGAAATTCATGGACCGCAGCTCGATCGAGGCGCGCTATCACGAGGAGATCTACCAGCTCGCGACGGTCGACCCGCTGACCGGCTTGTACAACCGCCGCCAATTCCTCGAGCTGCTGGAAAAAGAACTCGCGCGCAGCGCGAACCATCGACGCCCGCTGACGCTGCTGATCATCGACCTCGACCACTTCAAGTCGATCAACGACCGCTTCGGCCATCCGGTCGGCGATATCGTGTTGAAACGCGTCGCCACCGCCCTGCAGGGCAATGCGCGCGAAGAGTTCATCATTGCGCGCATCGGCGGCGAGGAGTTCGCTGTCGTGTTGCCCGAGCACGGCGTCGATGCAGCCGCGGAATTCGGCGGGCGCCTATGCGAGGCGATCGCCTCGCTCGACATGGCGAACAGCCAGATCGGACCGCAACGCGTCACCGTCAGCGTCGGTGTCGCCGCGTGGCAGCAGGGCATGGCGAACGTCTCCGATCTGATGCGCGCGGCTGATCTGCAGCTGTATCGCGCGAAGCAATCGGGTCGCAATCGTGTCTGCTCGGTGGACTCCGCTTGAGTTTTTTGCCGGGTGGCGGCTAGGCCCACTCGGTCAGTCCCTCGATCTCATACAGCCGCCGCCAGCTCGGGCGTGCCTTGATGCGTGCGGCGAAGGCGGCGAGTGCGGGCCACGCGGTCGCGGTCTTCGGCATGTTGCGCGACCAGCGCATCAGCATCGTGGCATAAAAGTCCACCACGCCGGGCTGTTGTCCGAGCACATACGGCCCCTGCGCAGCAAGGTGCGCATCGAGTCGATCCCACACCGCCTCGATACGCCGACGCGCGAACGCCTTGGTTTCTTCCTCATGCTCCCTGGCGGCGAAATCCTGCGGATAGAACCATTGCCGGAACGCAGGCTGCAGCGTGTTCGCCAGATGCACCATCCACTGCAGATAGGTCGCACGCGGTGGCGCGCCCGGCGCAGGCGCGAATCCTGCGTCCGCATGACGTTCGGCGAGCAGCATCAGCAGGGCGGCGCATTCGTAGTAGGGCATGCCTTCGATGACCAGGGTCGGCACCATGCCGTTGGGATTCAGGCGCAGATAGTCTGCGTGTTTCTGCTCGCCGGCGTCGATGTCGAGCTTGCGCAATTCGTAGGGCACCGCGAGTTCGAGCAGGGTCAGATGCACCGCCATGCTGGCCGTGCCGGGGGAGTAGTAGAGGACGTACATCGAGATTCCCTGAGCGAGGACGTGCGGTGTCTGAACAAAATGCCGCCGCCGCTTGCTAGCCTAGGGCTTTGCGAAGGAGCATCGGCATGGGCGATCGGTTACGCGAATTCTACGCATCGCTCGACACGCATGCGCTGTCCGTCGATGCGCTGGCTTGGGCGGGTCAGCTGCTCGTCGCGATCCTGATTCTGCTGATCGGCTGGTGGCTGGCGCGCCGCGTCGCTGGCGCCGCGCAGCGCGTGCTGACGCGCGGCGGCGCCGATCCACTGCTCGGCAGCTTCCTGCGCAACCTCGTGTTCGTATTGCTGATCGCGATCGTCATCGTCGGCGCACTCGACCGCATCGGCGTGCCGACCGCTTCGCTGCTCGCTGCGCTTGGTGCGGCGGGCCTTGCGATCGGCCTCGCATTGCAGGGTTCGTTGTCGAATCTCGCCGCTGGCGTGCTGCTGATGGTGTTCCGGCCGTTCCGCGTCGGCCAGTATGTCGAGGTGGCCGGCGTCGGCGGCACGGTGCAGACGGTCAGCCTGATGCACACGATCCTGCTGACGCCGGACAATCGCGAGCTGATCCTGCCGAATGCGAAGGTCGCCGGCGACATCATCGTCAATGTGAATGCACGCGGTACGCGGCGCATCGATCTGGTCATCGGCATCGCGCTCGACGCCGACATCGGCAAGGCGATCAGCATCGTGCGCGAGGTGCTGGCTGCGGATGTGCGCGTGCTGGGCGAGCCGAAGGCCGAGGTGAGCGTCAGCCAGCTCTCCGATGCGCGCATCAGCCTGGCCGTGCAGCCATGGGTGGCGAGCGCCGATTACATGCGCGTGCAAGGCGAAACCTTGCGCGCGATCAAGGAGCGCTTCGATGCCGCCGGCGTGCGGCTGCCGACGTCGCAGCACGAGGTGATCCTGCGCGAAGTCATCGCGGCCGAGCCGAAGTAAGGCCAGGCTGCGTCTGCGCAGGCCGCCCGTGGCAGCCTGCGAGGACGCCTTTGCATCGATCAATCGAAGCCGTTGCCGAAGATCGTGTCGCCGTCGAGGCCGATGGCCGGATCGCTGGTGCTCGGGTTGCCGTCCTCGATATGACCGGCGAGGCGGCGCAGATAGCGCGGGTCGCGGTCCGAGGTGAGGCTGATGTCGTACCAGTTCGAACTCTCGGCGATCGGCCAGTTCACCGTGACCGTCTGGCCCGCCGCCACGGCGTAGGTCTGCGCCGCCGCGTTGCTGTAGAAGTTTGGGCGCAGGGTCAACACGCAGTCGCCACTGCCGCTGTTGGTCAACGCCAGAATCAGGTTGCCGCCGCCGGCGTCGTAGCTTGCCAGCACGTCTGCATTGGCGCCGCCATCGGCAATCGCCGCGGCGAGGTCGCCGCTGAACATGCGCAGGAACCCGTTCGGACCGTACGCCGACAGCGCATATTCGTTGCCGGTCCAATGATCGGACACGCTGGTGCCGGCACCGAGCGTATACGACCACGGCCCATCCGAACGGTTGCTGGCGTAGATCTGGAAGCCGGCTCCGACGAGGCCGGTATTGGCGAAGTCGAGCCAGTAGCGACCGGCGTCCGCGTCGATGCGACCACTGATGTCGAACGCGTACGGCAGCGCGCGCGCGAAGCGCAGGCCGGGCTCCTGAGTCGGCAGCATCTGGTCGACTGGCGGCACCGCGTCGAAATCGTTGTGGCGATCGTTGTCCGGCGGCACGTAGCCGCCGGTCGGCGGCAGCGCCGGCAGCGTCGCGTCGGGCGTGACGAAGTTGAATGCAGCGGTGAGATCGCCGCAGATCGCGCGGCGCCAGGCACTGATGTTGGTTTCGGTCAGGCCCGGATACTGGCTGCCGAAGCGCTGTTCGATGAACTGGATGATCGAGGTGTGATCGAAGGTCTGCGAGCAGACGAAGCCGCCTTTCGTCCACGGCGACACGATGATCATCGGCACGCGCACGCCCAGACCGTAGGGGCCGGCCATGTTGTCGGCGTCGCCGGCATAGATCTCGTTGGCGATGTCGACGGTCGACAGGCCGATGTTCGCGTTGGCTGGCGCGTACGCCGGCGGTATGTGGTCGAAGAAGCCGTCGTTCTCGTCGTAGGTGATGATGAAGACGGTCTTGC
>JBDTYM010000073.1:0-19948 GCA_040005635.1 Dokdonella sp.
AACGTACTGCCGCCGCGCCTGCGCGCGAGGATCCCGCCCGCCGCGAACGCGGTCGCGGCCGCGGCGGCGCGGCCATCGACCGCCAGCACGACACGACGCATGCTGGTGCTCGACGTCTGCGGCGAATCGGCCGCGCCGAATACACGCGCGGCGACCGCGCGTGTACTCGCGCGCTTCGGCATCGCGCTCGAAAGCGCAGCGGCGGCCGGTTGCTGCGGCGCGCTCGCCTACCACATGGGCCGGCACGAAGAAGGTCTTGCCGCGATGCGCCGGAATATCGACGCCTGGTGGCCGCGGGTCGAGCATGGCGCGATCGAGGCGATCATCGTCACGGCGAGCGGTTGCGGCGTGAGCGTGCGCGAGTATGGCCATCTGCTGCGGGGCGATCCGGCCTACGCGCAGAAAGCCGCTCGCATTGCCGCACTCACGCGTGATCCGGCCGAAATTCTCGCCGCCGAAGATCGCAGCGGTCTGGCCGGCATCGGCACCGGCCAGCGCATCGCATTTCATGCGCCGTGCACGCTGCAGCACGGCCTCAAACGCGATGCGCTGGTCGAACAACTGTTGCGCGAAGCCGGCTACGAACTCGTACCCGTGACCGACGCCCATCTGTGCTGCGGCTCGGCCGGCAGCTATTCGATCCTGCAACCGCAGCTCGCCAACACCTTGCGCGAACGCAAGCTCACCCACCTCGAAGCCGGCGCACCGGAGTTGATCGCGACGGCGAACATCGGCTGTCAGCTGCATCTCGCCGCCGGCACGACGCGACCGGTGCGACACTGGATCGAGCTGCTGGACCCTTATTGCGCGTGAGGAAACTCGGCGGTTGTGCCGCCTGTTGGTCGCCCTGCGGCGCTGGCTGAAAGGGGTAAAGGGTTAAGAGTGAAGCACGCCTCTTAGGTCGCTTTCCCCCTTTCCCCTCAACGCTTGCCAGCGAGCCCGAAGGGCGAAGCCACTACCCGGCGCCCCAGGCGCCGACTCACTGCGGCTGCGGCAGCACCAGCGTCACGGCGAGCCCGCCGCCGTGCCGATTTGCCAGTTGCACGCGACCGCTGTGCGCTTCCGCAATTTCACGCGCGAGCGCGAGGCCGAGGCCGGAACCGCTGCGCTTGGTCGAATAAAACGGCAGCAGCGCGTTTGCCAGTACGGTTTCGCTCATGCCGCTGCCGCGGTCGCCGACTTCGATGCGCACTTCGCGCGCGTTCTGTGCGATCAGGATTTCGACCGCGTCACCGGGGCCGCCGGCTTCATGCGCGTTCTTCAGCAGATTGATCAGCACCTGTTCGATCTGAGTGCGATCGAACCACGCCGACGCCGCCGGCACCGCGGCGGCGAGGCGAAATACGTAATGGCGCGACAAGGCATCGAGGAACGGCGCCCATTCGACGGTCTCCGGTCGCGGCAGTGGCAGCTTCGCGAATCGCGCATAGCCCTGGATGAAACCTTCGAGATGGCGCGTGCGCTCCTCGATCGTCTCGAACACCGTGCCGAGACGCTTGGCGTCGCCGAGCTTGGCGAACTCACGCCCGGAATGCGACAGCGAACGGATCGGGCCGAGTGAATTGTTGAGCTCGTGGCTGATCACGCGGATGACCTTCTTCCAGGTGGCCACCTCCTGGCGTGCCAGTTCGCGCGTCAGCCGTTTCAGCTGGTACAACGTGTGCGGCTTGCCCTGCAGCTTGAACACGCGCTGCGAGAAGTGGAACGTTTCCTCCTCGTTCTCCAGCGGCACGCCGAACAGACCGTCGACGCCGCTGGCGATCGCGCGCGCCAGCGGCGCCGGCGCGGTCGCAACGATGTCGTCAAACAACTCGCCATTCAAGCTGCGACCGCCGTTGAGCAACTGGCGCGCCGCGAGATTCGCGTACACCACATGGCCGCCCTGTTCGACCAGCACCAGCGCCGTCGGCGTGTTCTGCACGACGGTATCGAGCAACAGTTCGCGCTGGAACAGATGCTGGCGCTCCTCGCGCAGCACGCGGCCGAGTTCGTTGTGAGCGGTCACCAGTTCGCCGACTTCATCGCCACGCTTGCCGCCGATCGAGAAACTGAAATCGCCATCGCGAAACGCCACGACGCTGCCGGACAGGGCCCGGATCAACGCGGTGACCGGTCGAGCGAGCACGTGCGCGAACAGCAGGGCCGGCAGCGCCAGACCGAGTATCGCCGCCGCCGCACCGAGCCAGGGCGAGTGCAGCCAGATCGTCGCCCATGCGGCGAGCACCGACGCTGCGACCACCGCGGCAGCGAGCGCAGCGGCAAGTTTCCCTTCGAGTGAAATCAGGCGCATCGGGAGCGTAGTTAGCGGCCTGTCGGCGCGCGCGTCAACCTCGGCAACGACTGCAGGCTGGATGTCCTCCGGCCGCGGCGGCGGCGCGGCGGCGACAGTCACACGCTGCCGCTCGTCACACCGAGCTTGTCCATGCGGCGATACAGCGCCTGTCGCGACAAACCGAGTTCGGCGGCAGCCTGGCTGATCACACCGCGCGCGTTCTTCAGCGCCGTCTCGATCATCTCGCGATCGGGTTCGGTATCCGGCGCGGTGCGGCCGTTGCCGCTGCGCACGCTGGCGAGGCCGAGGTCGCTCGCTGTGATCACGCCATCCTGGCACAGCAGAGCAGCGCGCTGGATTGCGTTCTTGAGTTCGCGCACGTTGCCGGGCCAGCTGTGTGCCGCCAGCGCGGAGCGTGCACTGTCGTCGAGCACCGCCTGGCCGTCGAGAAAATGTTCGGCCAGCGGCACGATGTCCTCGCTGCGTTCGGCCAGCGGCGGCAGACGCAGCTCGATCACGTTGAGGCGATAGAAGAGGTCTTCGCGGAAGCGGCCCTCGCGGATCATCACGGCGACATCCGCATTCGTCGCGCTGATCACGCGCACCTTGACCTGACGTGTGCGACTGGAACCGAGGCGCTCGAACTGGCCACTTTCGAGCACGCGCAGCAGTTTTGCCTGGCCCGCCAGCGGCAGATTGCCGATCTCGTCGAGGAACAAGGTGCCGCCGTCGGCAATCTCGAAGCGACCCTCGCGCGGCTTGTTCGATGCGCCGGTGTAAGCGCCGGCTTCGGCGCCGAACAGCTCCGCCTCGATCAATTCGGACGGCAGCGCGCCACAGTTGACCGTGACGAAGGGCCCCGCCTTGACCGAGGAGTTCGCCTGGATGATCTCGGCGATGCGTTCCTTGCCGGCACCGTTCGGGCCGGTGATCAACACCGGGATATCCGCACGCGCGACCTGGCAGGCGAGTTCGACCACGCGCAACGTCGCCGGCGAGGCGAACACGAGGCCGCGCAGATCGTACTTCGCGTCGAGCGCCTTGCGCCGGCGCCGGCGCTCGTCGCGCGCGCGCGCGACTTCGCGCGTCGCCTCCGACAGCTCCAGCAGGTTCTCCACGGTCGCCTGCAGCTTGTGGTCGTCCCATGGCTTGGCCAGATAGTCGGCTGCGCCGGCCTTGACCAGCTCGATTGCGGTTTCCAAGCGCGTCCACGCCGTCAGCAGCACGATCGGCAGGTCCGGATGCTGTTCGCGGATGGCGCGAAACAGGGCGACCCCCTCTTCCCCCGAGGTCGTGTCGGCGGTGAAGTTCATGTCCTGGATGACGAGATCGACATCCTCGTGCGCGAGCAATACGATGCCTTCATCGGGCGAGTGCGCGATCAGTGTACGGATCTCGCGCAAGCCCAGCAGCAGATCGAGCGCGGTACCGACCGCAGGATTGTCGTCGATCACCAGGACGGTGCGCATGGCTTCACTTGTGGATTTGTGGCTGCGCATCCGGGGATTGGATGCGGCATCGGCTCAAAAGGTTGCCGCGAGTTTAGCGGCGTGACCGTCAAAATAGCGAAGCCGTGTTCGCGGCCGCTGGGCTGAGGCGTTCGCGCGCCGAGTTCGCGCCGCCTCATACCGAGCGTGTCGCCACCGCCGGCGGCACACGCGAGGCACGCAGCGCGGGGCCGAGCACGGCGACTTGGCCGAGCAGCCACAGGCAGACGAAGCCGATCGGCACGTAGAACCACGGCAGGCGCGGCGACTGGTAGGCGTGCATCAGCCACAGGCTCAACGCATAAGTGAGTAGGCCGCCCACCAGCAGGCCGAGCGTGGTGATGATGAAATTCTCGGTCTGGAAGTAGCGCAGGATGTCGAACCGGGTCGCGCCGAGCGCACGCCGGGTACCGATCTGCTTGGTGCGCTGGGCGACCCAGAAACTCGCCATGCCGACGATGCCGAGCGCCGTAATCGTCAGCAGCGCGATGATCACCGCGCCGAGGATGATCGCCATCGCGCGGTCGCTGTCGTAGGCTTCCGTGCGCACCTGTTCGATCGTGCGCAGCTTGCCGATGATGCGGCTCGGGTTCGCTTCCGACATCTTCTGCTCGATGGTCTTCATCACTTCGTCGCGCCTGCCGGGTTCGGCGCGAATGAGGTAGCGCGTCGAGTTGCCGTAGGGCATATAGGCCGGCACGAAGGTGCTGAAATCGATGAATTCGGCGTCGGCCCAGGGCACCTGCGTTTTCTCGACGATGCCGATGATCGTGCTGGTGGGCGGGTCTTCGTCCATGTAGATCTGCTTGCCGAGCGCATCGCCATTCGGGTAGAGCTTGTCAGCGAGCGCTTTCGTCACGATGACCACCGGAGGCCTCACGCGGTCGCCGAACTTGATCGAGGCGATCTCCTCCGGTTTGAAATCGCGTCCGCCCACAAGATTCACGCCGTAGGTGTTCAGACCCTGAGAGTCGACGATGTACAGCGTCGTCTGTGCGGTCGAGGTCTTCTGCTTCGGCTGCAGATTGATCCCGGTGCTCCAGCCGCCGTTACTCATCGGCACCGAGTTCGTGCTGGTCGCCGCGGCGACGCCCGGCATCTGCCGCAGCAGGGCCAAATCAGCGAGCTGTACCGATCTCGCGTCGTAGCCCTGACCGAAGCCGACACTGCCGAACCAGAACGTGTCGGTCTCGTTCATGCCACTCGGACGGTTCATGCGCTCCAGACGCTGGCCGATGATGAACAGCGCATTGCAGACGATCGCGAGCGTCAACGCGACCTGCAGCCCGATCAGGATCATCGAGACTTTGCTGCGCATCAGGGCGGAGAGGATCGGGCGGATTTCCATGGAGTTGAGTCCGTGAATGGGAGAATCGGGAATGGGAAATGGGAAATCGAAAAATCAGCGATGGAGGGTCGTGGGCACTTGGCTTTGGCTCCTGACTATTCCCCTTTCACGATTCCCTATTCCCCGCCTTCACACCTTCAATTGCGCAGCCGGCTGCACGCGGCACGCGCGCCAGGTCGGATACAGACCGGCCAGCAACGCGGACACGATCGCCAGCACGATGGTTACCGCGATCATCGACCAGTCCAGATGCGCGACCGACTTGTACTGCGCATACAGCCCACGCACCGCGAGCAGGCCGAGCCCGGTCAGCAGCAGTCCGAGCAGGCCACCGCTCAGACCCACCACGCCCGACTCGATAAGGAACTGACGGAACACGTCGCGTCGACTTGCACCAAGCGCGCGGCGCAGACCGACCTCGCCGGCCTTGCGTGTGAACTTCGCCAGCAGCAGCCCGACCGTGTTGACCAGGCAGACGACGAGGAATGCGAACGCAAGGCCCGTCTGCACCTGCACGTCCGAGGAAACGACGCGCTGGTCGCTCATCCACTGGTTGACATCGAGCAGCCGGTTGTTGAGTGGCCGCGGGAAGCGGCCAAGCTTCTTCTGCTCATTGACGTAGTTGTCGAGGAACGACTTGTACTCGGCCAGCCGTGCCGGCGAATCGAGCTGCACCCACATCTGCACCCATATGCAATCGGAATCGAGGTACGCATCCCAACCATCGCCCGGTGTCTTCCAGCAGTTGTTGTTGCCACTCGCACGCTGCTTGAGGTCGATCGCCGTCGTCAGCGGCATGAAAAACTCGTCCGGGTCGCTGAAGGCGCCGTTGGTGAGATCGTAGTATTTCGAGCGCAGCTTCCAGTCACCGAGCACGCCGACGACGCTGTAGTCGACACCATTCATGCGCACGGTCTTGCCGACGCTGTTCTGGCCGCCGAACAGCTTCTCGTTGATCTCCTTGGTCAGCACCAGCACGCGCGCGTGCTCGGCGTCCTGCCGCCGATCCCACGGCGCACCGTAGGCGAACGGCGGCTCGAACATCGAGAAGAAATCGGAATAGGCGACGCGGCCGAGCGACTGGAACGGCTTGACGTCGGGATTCTCCGGCTGCACAGGCAGCGCAAGCTTGAACATCGCGCTTTGCTTGTCGGCCTTGCCGGCCTCCATCAGGGCCATCGCATCGCGATAGGTGACCTGGTCCGGTGGACGTCCGTCGTCGTTGAACGGGTTGTCCGCGCTCCAGTTGTCCAGCTGCACATAGTGCAATTTGTCACTCTTCCACGGAATCGGATCGCTGCCCATCAGGTGCATCACGGTCAGCGTGGTCATGCTGGCGGCGATGCCGAGCGCGATGCCGACGACCATCAGTGCGGTCAGGATCGGATTGCGCCGCAGGCTGCGCAGGCCAAGTTGCAGGTAGTAGGCGAACATGGTCAATCCTCGTTTGCATTCCCTCCTCCCTGTGGGAGAAGGGCCAAGATACTCAGGCCATTGCCGCCGTGGTCGCATTGCCGTCGCGCGATGGCTTGCGCAGGCTCGGCTCATCGTCGAAATCGGTGACCTGACCGTCGATCACGTGCACGTTGCGATGCGCGCGCGCGGCGAGCTCCGGGTCGTGCGTGACCATCACGATCGTCGTGCCCTGGCGGTTGATCTCCTCCATCAATTCCAGCACGCCGCGCGCCATCAGCGAATCAAGATTGCCGGTCGGTTCGTCGGCCAGCAGCAGGCGCGGCGACCCAGCCAGCGCGCGTGCGATCGCGACGCGCTGCTGCTGGCCGCCGGAGAGTTCGGAAGGATAGTGCTTGACGCGCGAGGCGAGGCCGACGCGACTGAGCGATTCCTCGATGCGCTTCTTGCGTTCGGCCGCGCCGAAGCCACGGTAGCGCAGCGGCACGTCGACGTTGTCGAACAGGTTGAGATCCGGGATCAGGTTGAAGCTCTGGAAGATGAAGCCGATCTTCTCATTGCGCAGGCGCGAACGCGCGTCATCGTTGAGGCCGCGCACGTCGACGCCGTCGAGCCAGTATTCGCCGCCGGTGAATTCCTCCAGCAAGCCGCAGATGTTGAGGAAGGTCGTCTTGCCCGAACCCGACGGTCCGGTCACCGCGACGAATTCGCCCTCGCGCACATGGATCGAGAAATCACGCAACGCATACGTCTCGATCAGATGCGTGCGGTAGACCTTCTGCAGGTGGGTCATTTTCAACATCGGCTTCGCCTCGTTGGGGAATGGGGGATCGGGAAGGGAGAATGCTTTGACCTTCGTCATTCCCGCGAAAGCGGGAATCGCTCTTCAACAACGACGCTGCTCATCCGTTTGTTTCGCGAATCGAGTGCCGATGGATTCACGCTTTCGCGGGAATGACGGCGGAAAAGTGTCGGGCGATGGCGTGCTCAGAGTTCAATTCAGCGCCACGCGCTGCGCACCATTGAACTGGTCCGTGCCGGAAATCACGATGCGATCGCCTTCCTTGACGCCGCTCAGGATTTCGACGGAATTGAGACTGGTCGCGCCAACCTGGATCGCGGTGCGCTCGGCGACATCGCCGCGCACGATGTAGGCGACGCGACCGGCACCGGTGTCGACGAACGAGCCGCGTTCGACCATCAGCACGTTCGGATGCTCGTCCATCAGGATGCGTGTGGTCAGGCGCTGGTTCTGGCGCAGACCGTCCGGCTTCTTGTCGCCGAAGCGGATGCGGCCGGTGACCTGGCCGTCGACCACCTCGGGCGAGATCGCGCTGACTTCGCCGCTGTACTTGCCGCCGGCATCCTGGATCTCGGCGGCCATGCCGGGGCCGAGATCGTGCGCGAACACTTCCGGGACCTGAACTTCGATCTCGAGCGCGCTGAGATCGATCACACTCAGAATACCGGCGTTCTCGGCGACGTTGGCGCGCTGCTGCACGAGCAGTTGGCCGACCTGGCCATCGACCGGCGAGCGCAGCTTCAATTCGTCGACCTGGCGGGTCAGATCCTCGACCAGCAGCTTCTGCCGATCGAGCGCGAAGCGTTTGGTCTTCAACTCGAAGGCAAGGCTGTCGCGATCGAGCTGCACGTTGTGCTGCGCGTTGACTTCACTGAGTTTGGCCTTGGCCAGCGCATCTTTCGCACGCAGCACGGTCATCTCGGGCTGCGCGCCGAGCGTGTAGGCCTTCTGATTGCGCTCGACCTCTCGCTCGGCGGTCTGGCGGTCGATGATGGCCTGCTGGTAGGCCATTTCGGTCGCCGCTTCGAGCTTGCGGTTGGCGATCGTCGCGCGCTCGACCTCGAGGCCGAGACTGTCGCGCGTCGCCTGCTCCTGCTTCAGCTTGTTGTTGAGCTCGGGTGAATCGATTTCGGCGAGCACATCGCCCTTCTTCACCTTGTCGCCAGCATGGATATCGAGCGTGACCGTGCCGCCGCTGCGCGCATACAGAGTTGGACTGACCGCGGCGACGACCTTGCCCTGCACCGAAACGTCACGCGTCAGGGTGCCACGCTTGACCTCGGCGATGCGCAGACGCGCGGTGCTCGCCGAAGAATCCGCCGACATCAGCCGCGCGGCGATCGGCAACACGACAATGCCGGCCGCGACCACAGCGATGGCGATGCCACCCCAGACGAACAGCTTCTTGCGGCTGCGCTGCGGAGCGATCTGGCGGTCCTGTGCCGAGGTGTCGCGAATCATGAGTGAAGGTTCCCCGTTGCGATGATTGAAGCTTGCGTGTGCAGTGGAGCAACGAGCGTGCCAGCACCCAAGTCGTTGTCGTGCAAGGATTTGCGAAGACCGCAACCAGCGCCGGACAGTGTCCGCGCAGCGCCCGGACAACACCCGGACAGGCGTCGCACATGGACCTCCACGCCCGTCATCCCGGCGAACGCCGGGACCCAGCGCCTTCGTCGCAGCTGTACTGGCAGCCCAACGCGTGTGCGCCGAAGTTATCCTTCAGCCACCTGCGACCAATCCGCACCCACGCGCATCCGACTCACCGTGAGCGCAGCCAGCTTCCAGATCGATATCGCCGAGACCACGCTCGCACGCGCACGCTGCGGCGACCTGCGAGCGCTCGAACAGATTTATCGCACCTTCGAACGGCCGGCCTACACGCTGGCGCTGCGCATGCTCGGCAATAGCGAGACCGCGCGCGAGGTCGTGCACGATGCAATGCTGCATCTGCTCGAACGCATCGGACAGTTCCGTGGCGATGCGCCTTTCTGGGGCTGGTTGCGCCAGATCGTCGTCAACGAAGCATTGATGAAACTGCGGCGCGAGCGCGGCGTGTATTTCGAGGAGCTGCCGGACGACGACGACACGCCATGCGCCGGCCCGCCGCCGTGGGCGCTGGCCGACGCCAAGCAGCTCGAACGCGCGCTCGATCGGTTGCCGGCGCTGACGCGCAGCGTGCTGTGGCTGTATCACGTCGAGGAATACACGCACCAGGAAATCGCCGAACTGACCGGCAAGTCGGTCAGCTTCTCGAAATCGCAAGTCGCGCGCGGCAGCACACGCCTGCGCTGCCTGCTCGAATCCGATATCCCTCTCTACCCGCAGGAGGTCGCGTCATGTCTGACCGCGACGGCACCATGAACAGCGAAACCGGACAAGGATTGGCTATCGCACTGCGCGCGCTGCCGCAAACGGCGCCGCAGCCCGATCTGTGGCCCGACCTGGCGCAGGCGCTGAAGCAGCGCCAGCGACCCTCGCGTTGGCGCCATGTCGTGCCCGCAGCACTCGCCGCTGGCGTCGCTCTGGCGCTGCTGCTGCCGCGCTGGCCGCTCGAGCGTGGCGCCCCGCCCTCGCCGTCTGCGTCGACGAACGCGGTCGCGACACCAAATGCGACGTCGGCACCGGCATCAACGCCGCAACCGAACGACAGCGCGGAACTCGACGCCCTGCATCAGCGCTCGCAATCGCTGGAGCGCTGGATTGCCGCGTTCACCGCGAACGCACCGCAGGACAGTCGCGACCTGATGGCGGCGGTCGAGGTCGAGGACCTGATCGGCCTGGTCGATGGTCAACTCGATGCGGCGCGCGGCGATGTCGACGCGCTGCCACTGTGGCGACGGCGTGTCGCACTGCTGCAAGACCTGGCGACGATTCGCGGCAACGCGTTCGCGGTCGCTGCCAACGACGTCGGCGCCACACGCGCCTCGTCCCAGCTGCTGAATTGAGGAATCCCATGAAACGCACCACGCTTTTTCTTGCATTCGCCCTCGCCGCAGCGCAGGCATTCGCTGCGGCAGACCCGCCGAAACAGGCTGCCGCAGCCGACTCGAAAGCCTCCGCAGCCGCCAGTGCAGCGACAGCGCCGGGCATCGACGCGGCCGCTGCGCGTGCCGAGCTGGCGGAACTGCGTACGCAGATGCAGGAACTCTCGCGCAAGATGGCCAAGCTTTCCGGCGAGCTCGGCGATGTCGGGCCGCGCGCCTACGCGTATCGCTACATCGGCAATCCGGATCGCGGCATGATCGGTATCGTGCTGGCGAAGGACGAACACGGTCTGCGCGTGACTGCGGTCACGCCGGGTGGTCCGGCTGCCAAGGTCGGCATAAGGAACGGCGATGTCATCCTGAAGGTTCGCGGCGATCTCGAAGGTCCATCCGGCGACTCGGCGAAATTCCTCAACGAAGCGCTGCGCAATCTCAAGGTCGACCAGGAAGTGACCCTGGTCGTGCAGCGCGACGGCAAGCAGTCCGACATCAAGGTCAAGGCCGAACGTCGTGAGCCGTACAACTTCGCCGACGCGTTTGGCGGCGAACTCGGTGAGCTCGGCGCCAACGGCGCGCTGCCGGCGGATTTCAACGAACGCATGCATGCGGTGGCCGAGCAGGCGCGCCAGCAGGCCGAGCTGAGCGCTCACGACGCCGAGCACATCCGCATCGACGTCGAACGCGCGCGCGCGCAGGTGCAGCGCGCCATGAAGGAGCAGGGCCGCACGCGCGTGGACGCCGAGCGCGCGGCACGTGACGCGGAGCGTGAAGTGCGCCGGGCAATGCCGTGGTGGGGCCTCAACCTCGCTCCGGTGAATCCGGAGCTCGGCCGCTACTTCGGCATCGACAAGGGCGCCCTGGTGATCTCGGCGGACAACGGTTCCCTGCCGGGCCTGCGCGGCGGCGACGTCATCACCAGCGTTGCCGGCGAAACCGTCGATCGCCCCGAGGACGCGTTGCGCGCGTTGCGCGACCAACCCGCCGGCAAGGACGTGTCGATCAAGCTGATGCGCGACCGCAAGACGCTTGCGTTGAACGTGAAGACGCCGGAGTTCAAGTCGATCTTCGCTATGCCGCCGATGCCGCCGACTCCGGCCACGCCCGCGACGCCCGCTACACCGGCGACTCCAGCTACGCCTGCTACACCGGCAACTCCACCGACGCCGTCGAGGCCCCCGACAACGCCCACGCCAGCCGTCGCACCGAAAGCCGCGGGGGCGACGGACGCGCCGGCAATGGCCGAGAGCACCTGAGGGGAATGCCAAGAATCGCCGCGCACCCGAGTGCTTTACGAGCGGATCGGTAAACGCCTACCTGCCAGTCCACATCCGTGTTGCCGCAGCCTCGCTTGTTGCATCGTCCCGCATCCACTCGCCGCTAAGCCTGCGGCTGGCGCCGCCGATGTGGCGGCCGGCGAATTTCAGTCGGCCTGCTCGAGCTCCTGCCAGCGCCGATACGCCGCGTCTAGCTCGGCCTGCACGCGCGCCAATTCGTCGTTCGTCGCCACGATCAACGCGCTGTCCTGCTGGTAGAACGAAGGCTCCTGCATCTTGGCGCCGATTGCCGCCACGCGCGTTTCCAAGACATCGATACGCTGCGGCAGCAGCTCGAGTTCGCGTGCGTCCTTGTAGCTGAGCTTGCGCTTGGCGCTCGCGGCCGCCGTCGTTTCGGCAGCCGCCTTCAGCGGCGCGCGCTCGGCTTTGCGCGCCGTGGCGAGCGGCGCCGACTGACGCAGCCAATCGGTATAGCCGCCGACATATTCGCCGACGCGGCCACCGCCTTCGAGCGCCAGCGTGCCGGTGACGACGTTGTCGAGGAACTCGCGATCGTGCGACACCAGCAGCAAGGTGCCCTGGTAAGCGGCGAGCAACTCTTCCAGCAATTCCAGCGTCTCCACATCGAGATCGTTGGTCGGTTCATCCATCACCAGCAGGTTCGACGGCTTGGCGAACAGCTTGGCCAGCAGCAGGCGATTGCGCTCGCCGCCGGACAGTGCGGTGATCGGCGCGCGCGCACGCTCGGGCGAGAACAGGAAATCCTGCAGATAGCCGAGCGCGTGCTTGCGCGCCCCGTTGATCTGGATGAACTCGGCGCCTTCCGACACATTGTCGAGCGCGTTGCGATCCTCGCGCAGATGCGTGCGATGCTGGTCGAAATAGGCGATCTCCAGGTTCGTGCCCAGGCGCACCTCGCCGGCCTGTGGCGCCAGTTCGCCGAGCAGCAGCTTCAACAAGGTGGTCTTGCCGGAACCGTTCGCACCGATCAGGCCGATGCGGTCGCCGCGCTGGATCGTCGTCGTCAAGCCGTCGACGATCAGGCGATCGCCAAAGGCGAAGCGGATCGCATCGACATCGATGACGCGGCGTCCCGACGAGCCGGCGCTGCCGACCTGCAGCTTCGCATTGCCGCCGAGTTCACGCCGCTGCGCGCGCTCGCGCCGCATCGCTTCGAGCGCGCGCACGCGGCCCTCGTTGCGCGTACGCCGCGCCTTGATGCCCTGACGGATCCAGACCTCTTCCTGTGCGAGCTTCTTGTCGAACAGCGCGTGTGCCTGCGCCTCGGCATGCAGGCGTTCCTCGCGCCGGCGCAGGTAGTTCTCGTAGTCGCCGGGCCAGCTGCTGACCTGGCCGCGATCGATCTCGACGATGCGCGTCGCCAGCGCACGCAGGAAGCGGCGATCATGCGTGACGAAGACGACGCTGCCGGCGAAATCGAGCAGCAGCTGCTCCAGCCAGGCGATCGCCTCGATGTCGAGATGGTTGGTCGGCTCGTCGAGCAGCAACACGTCCGGTTCGAGCACGAGCGCGCGCGCCAGCAGCACGCGCCGCTTCATGCCGCCGGACAGCGCCGGGAATTCCGCCTCCTCATCCAGTTGCAGGCGTGCGAGCACGTTGCTGACGCGCTGGTCGACATTCCAGCCGTTGCCGGCATCGATGCGTGCCTGCACCGCGGCCATCGCGTCGTGCGCACCCGGCTCGTCGAGATGGTGCGTGAGTCGATGGAACTCGGCCAGCCATTGGCCGAGATGACCGAGCGCACCGGCGACGACGTCGAAGATCGTGCCGGTAAGATCGTGCGGCACTTCCTGGGTCAGCCGCGAAATGCGCACGCTGCCTTCGACGCGCACTTCGCCGTCGTCCGGGCGAATCTCGCCGGCGATCAGCTTGAGCAGGGTCGATTTGCCGGCACCGTTGCGGCCGACGATGCAGATGCGCTCGTTGCGTTCGATCGCGAGATCGAGCTTTTCGAGCAGCAACGGTCCGCCGACCGAATAGTCGACGTTGACGAGATTGACCAGGGACATACGGCGCAGCGGGCAGAGGCGAGCCGCCTATTGTGCCGTGCAAGAGCGTTTCACGATACCGCGCTGCGCTGCGTGCCGAGCCAGACGCCGATCGCGACGAACACGAAACCCGGCAGCATCGACAGCGACAGGTGCTCGTCCAGCACGACGAAACCCATCAGCGCCGTGATCGGCGGCATCAGATAGAACAGCGCGGCGACCTGGGTGGCGGCTCCCCGACGCAGCAAGACGAACAGCAGGGCGAAACCGCCGACCGAGTTGACGAGAATCAGCCAGGTCACGGCGCCGACATAGGTGGAACTCCAATCCGCGCGGAAGTGATCGGCGAACAGCGCCAGCGGCAGCAGCGCGAGCGCGGCGGCGATGTGCTGCGCTGCCAGGCCGACGCGCAGGTCGATCATGCTCGAATGGCGCTTCTGGTAGAGCGTGCCGAGGCTGAAGCCGATCAATCCGATCAGGCTCGCCAGATAACCGAGACCGATGCCTGCACTGTCACCGAGGCGCCCTTCGAGTACGAGGATGACCCCGACGAAGCCAAGCGCGAGTCCGAACCATTGGCGGCCGCTGAGCCGATCGCCGAATGCGATGCCGAACAGCGCCGTCGCAAGCGGCATCGCGCCGATGAACAAGGCGGACACGCCGGTGGATACACCCAGATGCAGGCCTTCGTAGATGCCCGCGAATGAAAGCGCCAGCGAGAGCAGCCCGACCACCGCACTGCGTCCGAGCAGGCGCCAGCCAGGCCAGTGGGCGCGCGCGAGCAGGGCCAGCGCCGTGAAGATCGCCGCGCCGCAGAGAAAGCGCAGGAACAGGATCGTGAAGGGTCCGCCATGCTGCACGGCCAGCTTGCCGGCCGGGTAGCCACTGCACCACAGCACCACGAACACGGATGCGGCGAAGCGGCTGCGCATCCGCTGCGAACGTTCGGCGCGCAGCATGGAGGCTTGCGCTTCGAAGCCAGCCACAGGCTCGTTGACCGGATCCGCGTTGGTCAACGGGGCGGTCATGCGACGTTCGTCTGCTCAGGCATGGATGAGTCGACCGCCGCCAAAGGCCCAGTTTTCCCAAGCCGTTTCCCTGAAGCACACCATCACGTGTTCGGGATCGATGCCGACGCGCGCGAGTGTCGCCATCAGGTCCTCGAGCAGCTTGCGCTTGATCTTCACGCTGCGCCCGACCGACCACAAGATCTCGATCAGCACGAAATCCTCGCCGCGATCGCTCGCGATATCCGGATAGCGCGCGTCGTAGCGGAAGTCGTCGGCGTCGAGTTCGAGCACGCGCTGGAAGCGATCGGTCGGCGGCACACCGGTGGCGACGAGCGCGCCATGCACCGCATCGAGAATGGCCGTCTTGAATGCGGCGGACTTGGGCTTGCGCACATTGATCGTGACGAGGGGCATGGGATTCGAGCGATCGGCGTAGGACGGGATATACAGCCTAGCGCAGCGACAGCTTTGCGATAAACTCCGTTTCACTCAAATCATCATTGCGTGTACCGCAACTATGATCCGCAACCAGCTCGGCGAAATCGCCGCCTTCGTCGAAGTGGGCCGACGCCTGAGCTTCGCCCGCGCAGCCGAGCAGCTCGGCACGCACGTGTCGGGCGTCAGTCGCGCCGTCGCTGCGCTCGAGACGCGGCTTGGCGTGCGCCTGCTGCAGCGAACGACGCGCCAGGTCGGCCTGAGCGAGGCCGGTCGTACCCATCTGGCACGCTGCGAAGCCCTGCTCGCGGAACTGCAGGAGGCCGAGTCGGCCACGAGCGCGCTCGGCGGCGCCCCACGCGGCACCTTGCGCGTGAGTGCGCCAAGCGGCCTTGGACTCACTCACATCACGCCGCTGCTAGCCGGCTTCCTCGCCGCGCATCCGCATCTCGCGCTCGACCTGCACCTGTCCAACCGCAATGTCGACCTCGTCGAGGAGGGCTTCGATCTGGCCATCCGCATTGGCGCGCTACACGACTCGCGCCTGGCTGCGCGCCGCCTCGGCGACAGCCGGCGCGTTCTCGCGGCGAGCCCGACGTATCTCGAACGCCATGGCGAGCCGGACCGTCCTGCCGAACTGGCCGCGCATGCCTGCCTCGTACTCGACGTCGGCAGCTTGCCCGAGCGCTGGGTCCTGCAGCGCCAAGGCAGCCGCGCCAGCGTGCGTGCGAACATGCGGCTGCGCTCGAACAATGCACTCGCGCTGCTCGACGCCTGTCGCGACGGCGCCGGCATCGCGCTGCTGCCTCATTTCGTGGTCGCCACCGACATCACGCAGGGTCGCCTGCGTCATTTGTTGCCGGCCTGGGCCGCCGCCGACCAGGGCATCTTCGCGATCTATCCCGGCAACCGCTTCATTCCGGCGAAAGTGCGCGCCTTCGTCGACTTCGTCGAAGCGAGCCTGCGCCGGCTCGCACCGATTCCAATCGCGACGCAGCGGTCGCCTGCGGCGTCCACGCGCAAAAAACGTACCTGACCCGCAGACCCACGCCGCCCGCCTAAGCGGCGCGATCGCGTGGCTCGCCGCGGCGCGCGGCCATCGCACGCTCGATCACCTCCCAACCGGCGTTCGCACGATGCGCTTGCTCGCTGAGTACGCGGCGAAACACGCGCGCTCCGGGCAGTCCCTGATAGAGCCCGAGAATATGCCGGCTAATGTGTTGCAGGCGGTCGCCGCGCGCGAGGTGCGCCTCGACGTAGGGGCGCAGGCGCAGCAGCACGGCGTCGCGATCCGGCAACGGAGTGCCGTACAGCGCAGCTTCGAGTTCGGCGACTCGGTACGGCTCGTGATACGCCGTGCGGCCGAGCATCGCACCGTCGACCTGCAGCAAATGTGCGTGCACCTCGTCGACGCTCGCGATACCGCCATTGATGACGATCGTCAATTCCGGAAATTCGCGTTTCAGCCGGTACACGCGTTCGTAGTTGAGCGGCGGCACCTCGCGATTTTCCTTCGGCGACAGCCCCTGCAGCCAGGCCTTGCGCGCATGCACGATGAACACGGCGCAGCCCGATGTGCGCACGGTCTCGATGAAGTGTTGCAGCCCGGCGTATTCGTCCTGGTCGTCGACGCCGATGCGGCATTTCACCGTCACCGGCACGGTCTTGTCGAAGCCGGTCACCGCCGCACGCATCGCGGCGACACACTCGGCGACCAGCGCGGGTTCGCGCATCAGGCACGCGCCGAAAGCGCCCGACTGCACGCGATCGGAGGGGCAGCCGACGTTGAGATTGATCTCGTCGTAACCGAATTTCGCACCGACCCGCGCCGCCTGCGCAAGCTCGTTCGGCTCGGAGCCGCCCAGCTGCAACGCCAGCGGATGCTCGGCGACATCGAAGCCGAGCAGGCGCTCGCGATCGCCGTGCAGCACCGCCGGTGCGGTCACCATCTCGGTATACAAACGAACATGCGGAGAAAGCACACGATGGAAAAAGCGGCAGTGCCGATCCGTCCAGTCCATCATGGGGGCTACGGAGAATAAACAATCTTTGTTTTTCAATGTTTTGACCTGAAAAATAACGTCCAGCCCTCCCGCGCGTGCACCCTCGTGTGCACAATCCTACGAGAGCGAAACCTCCCGGCGTCACACAGATGCCCGGAAGTGGGCACTTGCGATTGAACGCTACTTCGACCTCGGTGAAAAGCCGACGAAACGCGCAGCCGCAAAGACCGGTAAATTCGCAGTGCTATCTACGCATCATTGTAGCGAGCAGGCGGTCTTGTAAGATTCGCCGACTGGCTCACGCATCGGGGATAACGATATGAAGCGCCTGATGGCTATCCTCCTTCTCTGTACAGTCGCCATCACTGCAGCTCACGCGGCACCGGATGCCGCGAAGCCGAAGGTCCGCGCGATCACCGCGTTTGTCCACCTTGATCGCTCGAGCTACGAAAGGCAGATCGATGACGCGATGACGGTGCTCAATGCCGCCAAGGCAGACTTCGCCAGGCGCGGCTACGAGACGCAAACCCTCAGAATCGTCACGCAGCCGTTCGCGGACCTGGTGAAGGGCCTGTCTGATACAGACGCGCTCTCGTTCCTCCGCTCGCTCGACGATCTGTCGCAGAAAGATGGCTTCATGCCGAACGTCGGTCCAGGGATGCTGCACGATTCCGACGATCCCGCTGCGATGCATCTGCTGGCGCGGGTGCTCTCGACGCTGCCGCACCTCAACGCGAGCGCGATCATCGCCGATGACGACGGCATCCATTGGAAAACGATCACCGAGACGGCGAAGCTCGTGCGCTACGTAACGGACCACAGCGCGCGCAGCCAGGGTAACTTCCTGTTCACGGCGACCGCGATGCTGAAGCCACTCGGACCGTTCTATCCGGGCGCCTATCATACGGGTGCGGGCAAGCAGTTCTCCTTGGGATTTGAAGGCGCGAACATCGTGCAGGAAGTTTTCGGCGCGACGCATGGCGACTTCGACCTTTCCGTCGCCGAGCTCACCCGGCAACTGACCATCCACGCACGGATCGGCGAAGAAGTCGGCAACGCAGTCGCCGCTGCCAGCGGATGGACGTTCGCCGGCGTCGATCCCACACCGGCGCCGCTGGGCGATGCGTCGATCGGCGATGCGATCGAGCGCTACACCGGCTCGAAGTTCGGTGCGAATGGCACGATGACGGCGGCACTCGCAATTACCTCGGCGGTAAAGGCCGTGAACGTGAAACAGATTGGCTATTCCGGATTGATGCTACCGGTGATGGAAGACAAGCGGCTCGCACAGCGATGGGCCGAGAATGCCTACGAGATCGATTCGCTGCTCGCCTATTCCGCGGTATGCGGGACGGGCCTCGACACCGTGCCGCTCCCCGGCGACGTCAGCGAAGAGCGCCTTGCGAAAATCCTTGGCGACGTCGCTGCACTCGCGTGGAAGTGGCACAAGCCTCTTTCCGCACGCCTGCAACCGGTGAAGGGCAAGCGCGCTGGCGACAAGACCGACTTCGACAGTCCATACCTGTTCAACACGACGCTGCATCCGGATACATGACCTGAGGATTCGGTCCTGTACGAAGCCATGACGCCATCGGCCGGACCGCGTGGGTACTCATCGGCCGATATCGCGCAATCTCACTCCCGCCATCAACTTGCGCTCGATCTGCTCCAGCGTCACACCCCTCGTTTCCGGCACGAGGGCGTAGGTGAACAACAGGAACACCACGTTGAGCCCGGCGTAGAGCCAGAACGTCGCGGCGTGGCCGATGCCGTTGAGCAGGGTGAGAAACGTGGCGCCGACGATCATGTTGGCGATCCAGTTGGCGAAGGTGGAGCAGCCGATGCCGAAATCGCGCCCCTTGAGCGGCTGTACTTCCGAGCACAGCACCCATACGAGCGGGCCGGCCGACATCGCGAAGCCGACGATGAAGAGCAGCAACATGGCGACCGACAGGATCTGTTCGCCGTGGGTATTGATGCCGAGGTGCATCATGGCACCGACGACGCCGAGCCCGATCGCCATCACGCTGAAACCGGTATACAGAATCGGCTTGCGCCCCCAGCGGTCGACCAGGCCGATCGCGATGAACGTGGCGAGCACATTGGTCAGCCCGACGATCGCCGTGAACCCCATCTGCGAGGCGGTGTCGTAGCCCATGTCGCGGAAGATACGCGGCGCGTAATACATCACCACGTTCATGCCCGTGAACTGCTGCACGATCTGCAGCGACACGCCGAGCGTCACCGAGCGGCGAAAATTCCTGTTCTCGAGGAACAGGTGCCAGCCGCGCTGCGGCGTGCGCAGTTGTTCCTCGATATCGGCGACCTCGCTGGCGACGAGGCCGGCGTCGCCGCGCAATCGCTGCAGCACACCGACCGCCTCGCTCTTGCGATCGCGCATCATCAACCAGCGCGGACTGTCCGGCAGCAGCAACAAGCCGAACAGGAACAGCACGCCGGGAATCGCGATGACACCGAGCATCCAGCGCCAGTTGCCCGAATAGCTGAAGGCGGTGTCCGACAGGAATGCGCACAGGATACCGATCGTGATCATCAGCTGGTACAGCGAAATCATCGCACCGCGAATGTCCTTGGAAGCGACTTCGGCAAGATAGAGCGGTGCGGTGAATGCGGCGATGCCGATCGCGAGGCCCAGTACGAAACGTGCGCCGATCAGACTCTGCGGCGACCACGCGGCGCCGCACAACAACGATCCGGCGATGAACAGGAACGCGCCGAGGATCAGCGAACGTTTGCGCCCGAGCGAGACCGACAGCCAACCGGCACCGGCGGCGCCAATCGCCGCGCCGAACATCATCGAACTGACGATCCATTCGATCGTGTGATCGCCGACCCGGAATTCGGCCTGGATGAATTGCGTGGCGCCGGAGATCACGCCGACATCGAGCCC
>JBDTYM010000074.1:0-19623 GCA_040005635.1 Dokdonella sp.
ACAAGGAACTGAAGGACATCATCGCGATCCTCGGCATGGACGAGCTCAGCGAAGAGGACAAGCAGGCGGTCTCGCGCGCGCGCAAGATCGAGCGCTTCTTCTCGCAGCCGTTCACGGTCGCCCAGGTGTTCACCGGTGCGCCCGGCAAGTACGTCTCGCTGAAAGAGACGATCCGCGGCTTCAAGATGATCTGCGACGGCGAATGCGACCATTTGCCGGAACAGGCGTTCTACATGGTCGGCGGCATCGACGAGGCCTTCGAGAAGGCCAAGGCGATGGAGAACAAGGCCGCCTGAAGTGGGAAAGAGTAGATAGGAAAGTGGAATGGGGAAAAGCGCCGCGGGGCCGACCTCGTTCCCATTGACCCTTTACTCTTCACCTCTTTCCGCCAGTCGGCCGCGCCCAAGATCGCCCCGACGCAATTTGAGACCCTCCAAATGGCAACGATCCACTGCGACATCGTCAGCGCCGAGGAAGAGATCTTCCACGGCGAGACGCAAATGGTCATCGCGACCGGCGAGATGGGTGAGCTCGGCATCGCGCCGCGCCATGCGCCGCTGATCACCCGGCTCAAGCCCGGCCAGGTGCGCGTGCAGCTTGAGAACGGCGAGGAGCAGTTCTTCTACGTCTCCGGCGGCATCCTCGAAGTACAGCCGAACGTCGTCACCGTGCTCGCCGACACCGCGATCCGTGCCAAGGACCTCGACGAGGCCGCCGCGCGCAATGCCAAGGACGAAGCCGAACGTGTGCTGGCCAACCGCACCGATGCATTGGAAGTCGCGCAGGCGCAGGCACAGCTCGCACAGGCGATGGCGCAGCTGCAGGCGCTGGAGCGATTGCGGCAGTCGCTGAAACACTGAGCACTGCGCCGCATTCGGATTCGGAACGCCGGCGCAAGCCGGCGTTTTCATTCCTGCCAAGGACGGAAGCGCGGCACGAGATCGCGGCGCAGCGCCACGCGCCGTGTTGATTGGACGTAGCTCACGATTTGACATGCCCCGCCGCAACGTAGTGTGCTTGCACTCCCCTGAGCGTGGATGTCCGGCATGTGCGGCTTTTTCTGTATCTTCGATCCTTCCGGCGGCGCCGAAGTCTTGCGCCCGACCGCCCTCAGGCAGGCGCGCCTGCTGCGTCATCGCGGCCCGGACTGGAGCGGCGTTTATGCCGATGCGCACGCGGTGCTCGCACACGAGCGCCTCGCAATCGTCGACGTCAACAACGGTGCGCAGCCGCTGGTATCCAGCGACGGTCACCAGGTGCTCGCAGTCAACGGCGAGATCTACAACCACCGCGAGCTGCGCGCGCGCCTGGCCAGTGGCTATCCGTTCCGCACGGATTCGGATTGCGAAGTCATCCTGCCGCTGTACCGTGCGCAGGGCACCGGCTTCCTCAACGAACTCAAAGGCATGTTCGCGTTCGCGCTGTGGGACAAGGCGGCGAACGACTGGCTGATCGCGCGCGATCCGATCGGCATCATTCCGCTGTATACCGGACGCGACGCAGATGGCCGTCTATACGTCTCTTCCGAACTGAAGGCGTTGAGCGAGATCTGTGTCAGCGTCGAGGAGTTTCCGCCGGGCAGCTACCAGACCCGGGCGATGGCTGTGCCGCTGACGTACTACCAGCCCGATTGGCGCGAGTTCGACGCGGTCGAACACGGCCCCAGCGATGCGCTGGCGATTCGAGCGGCGCTGGAGCGCGCCGTGCACAGCCACCTGATGACCGACGTGCCGTATGGCGTGCTGCTGTCGGGCGGCCTCGATTCCTCGTTGATCGCAGCGATCACCGCACAGTTTGCGGCCAAGCGCGTCGAGGACGACGACAAGAGCGAGGCGTGGTGGCCGCGCCTGCACACGTTCTCGATCGGCCTCGACGGCTCGCCCGATCTGGCCGCCGCGCAGACCGTGGCCAAGCATCTCGGCACAGCCCATCACGAGTTCCATTTCACCGTGCAGGAGGGTCTCGACGCGTTGTCCGATGTCGTTCACCACATCGAGACCTACGACGTGACAACGATTCGCGCATCGACGCCGATGTATCTGCTGGCGCGACGCATTCGCGCGATGGGCATCAAGATGGTGTTGTCCGGCGAAGGCGCCGACGAGATTTTCGGCGGCTATCTGTACTTTCACATGGCACCGAACGATCGCGAGTTCCACGAGGAGCTCGTGCGCAAGCTCGATGCGCTGCATTCCTACGATTGCCTGCGCGCGAACAAGTCGACCCTGGCCTGGGGCGTCGAGGCACGAGTGCCGTTTCTCGACCGCGATTTCCTCGATGTCGCAATGCGCACGTCGCCGAATGCGAAGCGGCCGTTCAACGGCCGCATCGAGAAGCACATCCTGCGAGAAGCCGGTCGCGGCCTGTTGCCGGACTCGATCCTGTGGCGGCAGAAGGAGCAATTCTCCGATGGAGTGGGCTACAACTGGATCGACTCGCTGAAGTCCCATGCGGAGGCGCAGGTCAGCGACGCGCAGATGGCCATGGCGGCGCAACGCTTCCCGCTCAATCCGCCATCGAGCAAGGAAGCGTTCTTCTACCGCGTACTGTTCGAGAAGCACTTTCCCGGCGACCAGGCCGCGCGGCTGGTACCGGGCGGACCGAGCATCGCCTGCTCGACGCCGACCGCGTACCGCTGGTCGCAGGAATTCGCCGGCAAGGCGGACCCGTCCGGGCGCGCGATCGGCCGCATTCACCAGTCGGCGATTCCGAACGCAGCCGCGGCGGGCGACAAGCGCTAGCAGTCGGCGGAAAGGCGGCGCGCCGAAACAGCGGCGTCCCGACTAGAATGTGCGCCACTTCTCACTCAGGGGTTTGCCCGTGGCCGGTACCGCCTTGCACGTGATCGTCCTCGCCGCCGGCGAAGGCAAACGCATGAAATCGGCCAAGCCGAAGGTGTTGATGCCGCTCGCCGGCCGGCCGATGCTGTCGCACGTGCTGGATACCGCGCGTGCCTTGCAGCCCGCGCGCCTCCACGTCGTCTACGGCCATCTGGGCGATCAGGTGCGTGCGGCGCTGACCGACCTCGGCGACATGACCTGGGTGCACCAGCCCGAGCAGCGCGGCACCGGGCACGCCGTCAAGCTGGCGATGCCGAACGTGCCGGAGGATGCGCGTGTGCTCGTGCTGTATGGCGACGTGCCGCTGATCCGCACCGATACGCTGCGCAAGCTGCTGGCGCTGGAATCGCCACTCGCCGCGCTGGTCACCCAGCTCGAGAATCCCTACGGCTATGGCCGCGTCGTGCGCGACGGCATCGGCCGCGTGCGTGCGATCGTCGAGGAAAAGGATTGCACGCCGGAGCAGCGCGCGATCACCTGGGTCAACAGCGGCATCCTCGCCGCCGACGCACGCCGCCTGCGCGTGTGGATCAACAACCTGACCGACGCGAATGCGCAGCGCGAGTACTACCTGACCGACGTGTTCGCGCAGGCCAACGACGAAGGCGAGCCGGCCGAAGCGAGCCTGTGCATCAATCCGCAGGAAGTGTTCGGTGCGAACGATCCGTGGCAGCTGGCAGCGCTGGAGCGCCTTTACCAGCGTCTGCGCGCAACCACGCTCGCCGCCGCCGGCGTGCGCTTTGCGGATCCGGTGCGCTTCGACATCCGCGGCGACGTGCGCGTCGGCCGTGACGTCGAGATCGACATCGACGTGATCCTCGAGGGCTTGGTCGAACTCGGCGACGACGTGCATATCGGCCCGTACTGCCGCGTGCGCAATTCGACGCTGGCCGCCGGCACCGTCGTGCATTCACACTGCAACCTCGATGGCGTCGTCACCCATGGCCCCTGCGACATCGGCCCGTTCGCGCGCCTGCGCCCCGGCACCGAACTCGCCGCCGGCGTGCACATCGGCAACTTCGTCGAAACCAAGAAAGCGCATCTCGGCGAAGGCAGCAAGGCGAACCACCTGTCCTATCTCGGCGACGCCGAGATCGGCGCGGGCGTCAACATCGGCGCCGGCACGATCACCTGCAACTACGACGGCGCCAACAAGCACGTGACGACGATCGAGGATGGCGTGTTCATCGGCTCGAACACGGCGCTGATTGCGCCGGTGAAAGTCGGCAAGGACGCGACGATTGGCGCAGGTTCGGTGATCAGCAAGGAGGCTCCAGCCGGTGAATTGACCGTTGCACGTGCGCGGCAGGCGACGGTGCCCGGATGGCAGCGGCCGAAGAAGCCGTAGGCAGCCAAATCTCCACGATGGAACCGGCAAGCTTTCTCAATTTGGATCTGGAGCTGCGCTCCAGATATGAACTGGCCCCATTGGCACGGTATCTGGAGGACCACGCGTCCTTGTTATATGCCGGCAAATTTGGCGAGGACTACCAAATAACGGCGGAGCCGCTGATCGGCGGTCATTCCAACCAAAGCGCCGAAGCGTGTACCGGAGAGCTTCTCACGACAATTGTTTCCTTGCCCAAGGACCTTCGTGACCTTTTTGAAGGAGCCCACGTCCGCCTTTTCGACTATGGATTCAACGGCGGGCTGGACGAGCGGCCATGCGCAGTTGACATACCGGCGACGCAGCTCCTCGGAATGGCCGAGCTTGGAATCGGCCTGCGTGTGTCGGTCTATCCCCACAAGGGCGATTCAACAGCGCGCGAAGGTTCTGATGTCAACGTCTGACGCCTAGCTTGAACTCCGCTGATTGAACGTCGAAGACGCTCGCGCGATCCTGAGCACTCCTCATTTCTGCGCCCGTGGCGATATCCCCAACGCCTTCTCAATACCCGCGGTGTCGTAAATCTTCCCGCCCTTGATCACTCCCGACACCTTGCGGATGTCCGAAATGTTCTTCGTCGGATCGCCATCGACCAGAATCATGTCGGCATAGCTTGCCGGCGCGATCACTCCGCGCTCCTTGCCGACGCCCATCACCTGCGCCGAGGTCAGCGTCGCCATGCGCAGTACCTCAGCCGGCGTGATGCCGGCGTGTGCGTACAGTTCGAGCTCGTGATGCAGCATGTAGCCGGCGAGGCCGTCAGTCCCGGGGATGATCGTGACGCCCGCATCGTGCAGCGCCTTCAGCAGTGTCAGCATCGCCGGGATCGCTGCGCGATAGGCCTCTTCCTGGCCTTTGGGCACATCGAGCGCACCGCTGAGCAGGCCGCGGCGGATCTGAGGCGGGAAGCGCGGCGCGATCTCCTCCAAACCCGGCGTGACCGCGCCCGGATCGCCGCAGAACAAGCCTTCGAACACACCGATCGTCGGGTCGAGCACCGTGTGATGTCGCTTTAGGAACTCGATGAAGTCACGCACCTCGGGCTTGTCCGGCGTGAATTCGCGTGCGCGCTCTGCCACCTTGATGAAGCGGTCGCGGTTGCGCGTTTCCTGCACTTCGGGATAAAGGAAATTGAGGAAGATGAAGTTGAGATGCTGGATCTCGTCGGCGCCGCCTTCGACGAACTGGCGCGCCGACATGAAGGCCGGCACGTGGCCGCTGACGCGCAGGCCGCGCGCGTGTGCGCGGTCGGCGATCAGCGGTACCAGCTCGGGCTTCATCGACGAGTAGATCTTGATCTGCACATAGCCGTGATCGGCGTACCAGTCGACGTCCTTGAGCGCTTCCTCGGCCGTGTCGGCGCGCATCTTGGTCGGGCCGGCGAGTTCGCCGGTGCCGTCGATGATGCCTGCCTTGAATACGCGCGGGCCGATCTCGCTGCCGTCGTCGAAGCGCGCGACGCGCTTCGGGAATGCGTCGGTGTCGTTGGCCATATCGCGCGAACTAGTCACGCCATTGGCGAGGTCGAGCAGGCCGTCGGTGTCGCTGAAGTGTTGGTGGTTGTCCCATAGGCCGGGCATCAGGAAGCGACCGTGGGCATCGATGACTTCCGCGTCGGCGCTGGCCTTGAGTGCCGCATCCGGGGCGATACGCACGACGCGCTCGCCGCGGATCAGCACGCTGGTGCCGGGCGTGACCGACAGATCGCGCGGATCGAACAGGCGCGCATTGCGTATGACCAGGTCGCCCTTCGGCGTGTGCACGAGATCCTTCGCCAGGCGCGACGACCACGCGTTGTCGGCAATCTCCTGCGCGGCGGTCAGTTGCGGAATCGCTTTCTCGCTGGCCTGCGAAACGACCGCGAACCAGCCCGAGATCGTCGCCGCGGTACTGTCGTCGCGTGCCAGCCAGATGGGTTGCGGCGTGAAGCCGAGCCCGGCGATGCGAAACTGGCGCAGCTCGGTCTTGTCCGCGCCGACGCCGACGCCGACGCTGGCGCTGCCAGCGGCCTCGATACTCGCCTCGCCAGCCGGCAGCAACGCGAGCCGGTGATCGGGCGCCTTCAGCAAGGCAAGCGCGAGCACGCCGAAGAACTCCGGCGGCGCGTTCGTCGGAATATAGAACGCCGCGCCGGATAGTTGCCTTTCCTCGTGTTCGGTGCGGTTCTGCCAGCTCGCCTTGCCATCCTTGGCGGCATAGCGCTCCTCGACCGCCGCCTTCATATAGTCGTTGCCATGGCCCTCGTACTCGACCGGGATACCGTTCGCGTCGAGTTTCCAGGTCGCCGTGATGTGCTCGCCGCGGCCGCGATCGTTGTAGGAGTACTCGACGCGCGCACTGCCGTCGGCCGCGATGGCCACGCTCTGCGTACCGGCCGCGTTGCCCTGGATCAGGATCTTGTCCTGCCGTGGCGTCTGTGCCTGCGCGGCACCGATGCCCGCGAGCAGCATGAACATTCCGAGCATGCGCATGTCGCGTTCCCCGCTGGAAAGCCGTAGCTGATCATGCGCCGCGCTCGATCGCCCGTGCCAGAGGCAATGGCTCGGTACGACGGACGCAATGCGCTCTTGCTAGACTTGCGTTCCCTTGTTGAGGAGTCCTGCATGGACGCTGCCGCCCTGCCCCGCCCCGAACAAACGCATGTCTGCGTGATCGGTCTCGGCTATGTCGGCCTGCCGCTGGCGGTCGGTTTCGGCCGCAAACTGCCGACCCTCGGCTTCGACATCAACCAGGCACGCATCACCGAGCTGCGCGAGCATCGCGACCACACGCTGGAAGTGACGCCGGAGGAATTGAAGGCGACGACACAATTGCGCTTCAGCGCGGACGCAGCTGACCTTGGCGCCTGCAACGTGTTCATCGTGACCGTGCCGACGCCGATCGACGACGCCAAGCGTCCGGACCTGACGCCGCTGGAATCGGCCAGCCGCACGGTCGGACGGTCGATTCAGCGCGGCGGCGTGGTCGTGTTCGAATCGACCGTGTATCCGGGCGCCACCGAAGAAGTGTGCGTGCCGATCATCGAGCGCGAGTCCGGCCTCACCTACAACGTCGATTTCTATGCCGGCTACAGCCCTGAACGCATCAACCCGGGCGACAAGCAGCACCGCCTCGAGACGATCCTGAAGGTGACTTCGGGGTCCACGCCGGAAGTCGCCGATTTCGTCGATGCGCTCTACCGCCGCGTCGTCACCGCCGGCACGCACAAGGCCTCGAGCATTCGAGTCGCCGAAGCCGCCAAGGTCATCGAGAACACGCAGCGCGATCTCAATATCGCGCTGGTCAACGAACTCGCGTTGATCTTCCACCGGCTCGGCATCGATACCAGCGAAGTGCTCGCCGCCGCCGGCACCAAGTGGAATTTCCTACCGTTCAAACCCGGACTGGTCGGCGGCCATTGCATCGGCGTCGATCCGTACTACCTCACGCACAAGGCGCAGCAGATCGGCTATCACCCGGAAGTGATCCTGTCTGGCCGCCGCATCAACGACGGCATGGGCCAGCATGTGGCGCACCGCGTGATCAAGCTGATGACGCAGCGGCGCATCCATGCGTCCGGCGCGGAAATCCTCGTGCTCGGTCTCGCGTTCAAGGAGAACTGCCCGGACCTGCGCAACACGCGCGTGGTCGACGTGGTCGGCGAGCTGACCAGCTACGACGCCAACGTGCATGTCTACGATCCGTGGGTCAGCGCCGAAGAAGCGAAGCACGAATACGGCCTCACCCTGGTCAAGGAATTGATACCCGGTACCTACGACGCCGTGATCCTGGCGGTGTCCCACCACCAGTTCATCGAACTCGGCGTGGACGGTATTCGTGCGCTCGGCAAGCCCGGCAGTGTGCTGTTCGACGTCAAGCAGACGCTGCCGCGCGAAAAGGTCGACGGGCGACTGTGATCCGGCAACGCGGAAGGCTGACGCTCTGAAAAGCGTCATTCCCGCGTTCGCGGGAATGGCGTCAGGTTGAGACAGAGGCGTCTGTTTCACGGAAATGGCGTCGGCTTGCGAAATGGCGTCCTATTGAGACCGCTCCACGATTCCACCTTTCACTTCGCCTAGCGGGCAGGTAATCATGCGCATCCTCGTTACCGGCGCCGCCGGTTTCATCGGCTCAAACCTCAGCCAACGCCTGCTCGCACGCGGCGATGAAGTCTTCGGCTACGACAATCTCAACGCATATTACGATCCGACGCTGAAGGAAGCGCGCCTGGCGCGGCTGACGCCGCACGCGAACTTCAGCTTCGCGCGCGCCTCGCTGGAGGATCGCCCGGCGCTGCAACAGGCTTTCGCCGAATTCAAGCCGCAGCGCGTCGTCAATCTGGCGGCGCAAGCCGGCGTGCGCTACTCGCTGGAAAACCCCTACGCCTACGTCGAAGCCAATCTGGTCGGCTTCATCAACGTGCTCGAAGCGTGCCGCCACGGCAAGGTCGAGCATCTGGTCTACGCCTCGTCCAGCTCGGTCTACGGCGCCAACCGCAAGCTGCCGTTCTCGGTGCGCGATTCCGTCGATCATCCGGTCAGCCTGTACGCGGCGACGAAGAAGGCGAACGAGCTGATGGCGCATACCTACAGCCATCTTTACCAGCTGCCGACGACCGGTTTGCGATTCTTCACAGTGTATGGTCCGTGGGGTCGTCCGGACATGGCGCTGTTCCTGTTCACGCGCAAGATCCTCGCCGGCGAACCGATCGAAGTGTTCAACCATGGCAGGCATACGCGCGATTTCACGTATATCGACGATATCGTTGAAGGAGTTATCCGCACACTCGATCGCGTGCCGGCTCCGGATGCGGGGTTCGATCCACTGAATCCGAATGCGGCTTCGTCGACGGCGCCCTATCGTGTCTACAACATCGGCAATCACCAGCCGGTCGAACTCGCCCACTACATCGAGGTGTTGGAAGCCAAGTTGAACAAGAAGGCGGAGAAGATCCTGCTGCCGCTGCAACCCGGCGACGTGCCGGATACCTACGCCGACGTCGAGGAGTTGTCGCGTGATACCGGCTACTCGCCAGCGACGACGGTGGAGACGGGTATCGGTCGTTTTGTCGACTGGTATCGTGATTTCTACAAAACTTGAGCACCACGCACACCGCACGCAATCACAAGTCGACTATTCTTACAAGCGTCAGGGGGCGATTCGACCGCCCGCGCGCCGCTGGATTGGCCCAAGGGCAACGATAAAGTGTGATACGTTTCACGTTTTCAACCGGGGAGGTGTAGCGCCATGGTTCGCTCATTTCAGCTAGCAATCGTCGTATTCCTGCTGTTTCTGACCGCGTGCGCAAACACGTCGGGTTCGATTCAGCCACCGAAGATCAATCCGGCGGCGCAGGCCGTCAGCGCCTATCGCATCGGTGTCGATGACGAGGTCAAGGTGGCTGTCTGGCAGAATCCCGGCCTTGATGTCAGCGTTCCGGTGCGTCCGGACGGCAAGATTTCGGTCCCGCTCGTCGGTGATGTCGATGCCGGCGGACGCACGCCCGAGGAAGTTGCCGCCGAGATCAAGGAAAAACTGGCCACCTTCGTGCGCGATCCGCAGGTGACGGTCATCCTCACCCAGCTGCGCAGTCACGAGTATCTTTCGCGCGTGCGCGTCACCGGTGCGGTACGCCAGCCGGTATCGGTGCCGTATCGCCAGGGCATGACGGTTCTCGACGCCGTGCTGGCCGCTGGCGGCACCAACGAATTCGCCGCATCCGATCGTACCGAGCTGTACCGCAAGGAGGGTGAAGGTACGCGTGCGTATGCAGTGCGACTGGATCAGATCTTGCAGAAGGGTGAGCTGACGACGAACTATCCGGTCCAACCCGGCGATGTCATCACGGTGCCGGAACGCACGTTCTGACGAACCCTGAACTGCCTCGAGCGGATTGCGCAACAGCATGACCAAGAACAGCGAAATGGTTCCCCTCAACGAAATGGCGCCCATCGTGATCGCCGAGGGACGCCGTCGCGTGCTCGCTCTCGCGGTGGTCTTCGCGTTCGTTGCGCTTACCGCGCTGGTCATCGGCATGCTGTGGCCGAAGAGCTACGTGTCCTCGACGACGGTGCTGGCGCAGAAGAGCGACATCATCCAGCCCCTGCTCGAAGGCCGTGCCGTACCGACCGGCGTATCGGATCGCGTTGCCATCGCCAAGCAGGTGATCTTCAGCGGCAAGGCGCTCGGCGAAATCCTCAAGAGCGGCGGCTGGGCTGCACAGCACCCTGACCCGATTGCACAAGATCGCTTGATGGAATCGATCAAGGGCCGCACCGCGATCGTAAGTCCGCGCGAAAGCCTCGTTCAGATCAGCTATCACGACTCCGATCCCGATCGCGCGTTCAAGGTGACCGAGCGTTTCGCCGAGTTGTTCATCCAGGAAAGCCTGGCGACCAAGGAACGCGAAAGCCGCGAGGCCTACGAGTTCATCAACAGCCAGGTCGAGGACTACCACAAGAAGCTGACCGACGCCGAGGACAACCTGAAGAAATATCGCGCCGAGAATGCGGATGCGCATCCGGGCAGCGAAGCGGACACCAACAGTCGCATCAGCTCGCTGCGTGGCGGCGTCGAACAGGCCCGCCTCAACGTGATGGAGCTGCGCTCGACCGAAGCGGCCCTGTCTTCGCAGCTGTCGGGCGAATCGGAGATCACCGCGGTGCAGACGCGTGCCGGCGTCTTTCGCGCGCAACTGGCCGAACTGCAGTCGCAGCTGGACAAACTGCTGCTGACCTACACCGATCAATATCCCGATGTCGTGCGCGTCCGCCATCAGATGGACGACCTGCGCAAGCAGGTCGTAGAGGAGGAACAGCGCAAGGAAACCGCGCAACGCAATGGCACGCCATCGACGCTCGACGCTACCGCCCAGTTCAATCCGCTGTATCAGGAGCTGCGCAGCAAGCTCGCCGACGTGCGCCGCCAGATCGCCGCGAATTCGTCGCGCATGGGCGCGACCGAGTCGCTGCTTGGTACCGAGCTCGACCGCAGTCGGCGCATCGCCGCCTCGGAAAGCGCACTGGCTGAATTGACGCGCGACTACGAAGTCAATCGCGACATCTATCAGGATCTGCTCAAACGGCGCGAGAATGCGCGCGTATCGATGAATCTCGATGCGGAAGGCCGCGGCCTGACGTTCCGCATCCAGGATCCGGCCACCAAGCCGTTGCGCCCGACCGGTCTCAGTCTGATGCACTTCGCCGGGGCAGGCATCGTGCTTGCGCTGCTGGTGCCATTCGGTCTGCTCTTTCTGCTCGCGCGCTTCGATCCGCGCGTACGTTCGGCGCGCGAGCTGGCGCGCCACATCGGCGTGCCGGTGCTGGCCACGGTTCCGGTCTACGCGACGCCGCGCGAGCGGCGCCTGCAGCGCACGCGCAACGCGCTGGCAATCCTGCTGATACTCGGCGTGTTCGGCGCGTACGCGCTGGTGTACTGGCTTCGACTGACCAAGGCGCTATGAGTCCCGCTGACGACAAAACGAATACTGAGCACGGCCCCGCCGCGCTCGACATCGCGCTGCGCGCGAGTGCCAGCCGTTCGATCGCACGCATTGTCGAACCGCATGCGCTGACGACGCGCACGTTGGAAGAGCGTCGGCTGATCCATCGCGACGAGTCTTCGCGTGTGCATGCCGACGCGTTCCGCGAAATCCGCACGCGCCTGCTCGCGCTTGGCGGGCCGAACAATTTCGTGACCATGGTCGCGCCGGTCAGCCATCGTTCCGGCGGCAGCTTCGTCGCACGCAACCTGGCGACTGCATTCGCTTTCGACGAAGCCAAGACCGCGCTGCTGATCGATTGCGATGTCAGGCATGCGGCGCAACACACCGCGCTTGGCGTCAATCCGTCGGAAGGCGGCCTGATCGATTACCTCGAACACCCGGCTCTCGGCGTCGAGAAAATCCTCTATCACACCGGTATTCCGCGCCTGCGCCTGATTCCTGCAGGCAAGCGGCGCGAGATGAGCGCCGAGTATTTCTCGTCGTTCCGCATGCGCGCGGTACTCGATTCGCTGCGCAGCCGCTATGCCGACCGTTATCTGTTCATCGACAGTCCGGCAGTGAAGGGCTCGCCGGACGCGCGCATTCTTGCCGATCTGGTCGATTTCGTCGTGCTCGTCGTCGGTTACGGGCGCGATACAGCGGGAGCCGTGAACCAGGCTCTGGCCAGTTTTGACCCGAACAAGATCGCTGGCGTGGTGTTCAATCACGCGCCTTAGACAGGCAAGCCAAGGGGAGGACATCGACATGTCAACACGACGTTTGCTCGCGCGAACCTTGGCTGCGCTATCTTCGGCGCTCGCCCCGCTCGCCGCCCAGGCGATTCAGATCGACTATCGCGTCGAAATGGGGATCGAACACAACGACAACGTCAACCTGAGCGATTCGGACCCGACGGCGGCGACAATTCTGGAGCCGACGCTCGCGTTCGGCATTCGTCAGGAAGGCTCGACGATCCAGGCCGGCGCCGAGGGTATCGTCCAGTACCGCGACTACATCAGCGGCGATTTCGGCAGCGAATTCCGCACGCAGCTCGCCGCGCATATGAACTGGACCGCGATACCCGAGCGGCTGAACCTCACGATCGAGGACTACAACACGGTCCAGCCGATCGACGTGCTCGCCGCCAACACGCCGAACAATCAGCAGCAGACCAACGTCTTCGCGATCGGCCCGACCTTGAACTTCCGCCTCGGTCCGACCGTGCGCGGCCAGGCCGAATTGCGTTACGCCAACAGCCAGGCCAGCGAGACCGATGAGTTCAACTCGCAGCGCATCAGTGCCGCGCTGCGCGCGATCAAGGATCTGAGCGCTTCGAACACGCTGTCGGCGAACCTGACCAGCGAGCGCATCGATTTCGACAGTTCCGATGTCGGACCCAACTACGATCGCAGCAGCCTGTTCGGCCGCTACACGCGCAAGTGGGCAAAGTTCGACATGACGCTCGATGCCGGCTACTCGTGGCTGCACTATTCGCACGGCGACGTCGACGACCGCTCCAGTCCCTTGATCCGCGGCGACCTCGCCTGGAAAGTCACCGAGACCAGTGCGCTGAAGCTGGATTTTTCGCGCCAGTATTCCGACGCGGCGTCGAGCATGGTGCTCGGTTCGGACATCGGCAACACGATCCCGACCAGCATCACCACCGGCGATGCAACGGTCACGTCCGACGCCTATCTGGAGCAGCGCGTGGGCTTCGGCTACACCTACACCGGTGTGCGCACGACGTTCAGCGCCGCGCCGTATTATCGCAAGCTCAACTACGCCAACGTGGGCCAGCTCGACCAGAGCGGTCGTGGCGGCACGCTCGCGTTCGCCTATCGACTGCAGCCGCTGATGACGTTCGGTATCAGTGCGAACGGCGAGAAATTGAGTTATGCGAGCATCGATCGTTCCGATACGACTTGGAGCGTGGATTTCTCGCTGAACCGGCAATGGACGCGCAATTGGAGCTGGCGGGTGCAGTACACGCGCTATCAGCGCGAAAGTACGGCGCCCGGACTCGACAGCGACCAGAACATCATTTATTTCGGAGTCGCCTACACGCGCTGACTGCTGCTGCAGAACGCGTTCGACCGGGCACTAGATGCGCCGGTCGACGGTGTTGCGCGATAGCAGCAGCGGCGGTCCGGCGGTCGTCCAAAGGGAGATCGATGAGTACCATCCTGGTCACCGGCGGCGCCGGCTACATCGGCAGCCATGTGGTGCGTCAACTGGCGGAGCGTGGCGAGAACGTCGTCGTACTGGACAATCTCAGCAGCGGCTCGCGCGAGGCGGTGCTGGCCGGTGTCTTCGTCGAAGGCAATGTTGGAGATCGCGCCCTGACGGAGCGTATCCTCGCCGAACACCGGATCGATGCGGTCATGCATTTCGCGGCGCATACGGTCGTTCCCGAATCCGTGCGCGATCCGCTCAAGTACTACGGCAACAACACCTGCGCGACGCGCAATCTGCTCGAAAGCTGCGCCGCGGCCGGCGTGGGTCAATTCGTGTTCTCGTCCACCGCAGCGGTCTACGGCATGCCCGCTTCGGGTGTCGCGGACGAACAGACCGAATTGCGCCCGATCAATCCCTACGGCTCGTCGAAGCTCATGAGCGAAATGATGCTGCGCGATCTGTCCGCCGCCTCGGCGCTGCGCCACGTGATCCTGCGTTACTTCAACGTCGCCGGTTGCGATCCACAGGGACGCATCGGGCAGTCGACGCCGAACGCGACGCTGCTGATCAAGGTGGCCTGCGAGCACGCGGTGGGAAAGCGCGCGGAACTGGGCATCTTCGGCACCGACTACCCGACGCCGGACGGCACCGGCATCCGCGACTACATCCATGTCGACGATCTCGCCGCCGCGCATTTGTGCGCGCTCGACTATCTACGCGGAGGCGGTGCCTCGGATACGTTGAATTGCGGCTATGGACGCGGCTACAGCGTGCGCGAGGTCATCGATACCGTCGCCCAGGTAAGCGGCGCGTCATTGCGCGTGATCGAACACCCTCGACGCGCCGGCGATCCGCCGATGCTGATCGCGCGCAGCGACCGGCTCAAAAAGGTGCTCGGCTGGCAACCCAGATATGATGATCTCGAATTCATCGTACGCACCGCGTTCGCCTGGGAGCAGCAGCTGCAAGCGCGCAGGAACGCATCATGACGCCGCGCAACGTCAACCGTTTCAACCGATCGCGCGCCGTGCGAGCAAGAGCGGATACGGCGCAGGCTCGACCAGGTTCAAGGTTTCTCCAACGAGCTCGATCGAGCCGTTGAGCAGATCGGCGAAGTTCTTGTGATTGCTGAAGGGTGGATCGTAGAAGGCGTTCCGACGCAGGACCGCAAAACCCGAGGTCTCGAGCAATGTCGCAATCGCATCCATCGAATGCAGGTTCAGCGCAGATGCTCTCGGTCCCGTCGCAGGCGACCCGTAGCGCAATTTGCGGTAGGTCCGCCGCAGCCACGGCCACGTCTTCGTCGCCACGATCAAGTGGCCGTTCGGACGCAGGACACGATGCACTTCGCGCAGATATTCGCGCGCGTCGGGGACGAAAGGAAGCACCACCACCGACGTCACGATGTCGAAACTGCCATCGGCAAAAGCCAGCCCATTCTCGGGACAGACGTCGAACTGCAATTCCGGATATTCGTTTTTCGCAAACGCGATGCGCTGTGGATCGACATCCACCCCGACCACGCGCGGATGCGTACGCGACATCGCATAGGTCAGGTCGCCATAGCCGCAGCCATAATCGAGCACCTCTCCGGCAATATCCCCGAGTAGCGCCAGCACGGCACGATGCCTTCGCATCTGGTGCGCATCCTGCGGCGCGTTCCTGCGGAAATGCGCCGGTACTTCCGTCACTGCGCTAGGAGCGTTCGTATCCACCATGTCGGTACTCAATCCAATCGCAAGGTGCAGCATTATCCACACGAACGAACGACCACGCGCCAGCGTTGCCGAATGCTTCGGGCTGCTTGCCGTCATATCGGTGTGTGCGTCCGCCCATGCCGGCTCGTGGCAGTTCGCCAATGAGAGCCGCCAGCGCGTCGACCGCATTGTCGACACCGACTCGCGCTTCGATGCGGTCTGGGCCGATTTCAACAACGACGGCTGCTACGACGTCTTCGTCTTCGATCACGGCGGCGACAGCAACGACGACACCTCACCCGGCCGCAGCAGTCGCCTGTGGGTCAATCGCTGCGACGGCAGCAACACGTTCGTCTATGCCGCGAACAGCGAAGTCCATCACTACATCTCGAGTCCGACGACGCCGCGCGGCTCCGGCTGGATCAGCCTGCTCGATTTCAACGGCGACGGTCGCCAGGACCTGTGGCTGCGCGATGCCGGCACGCTGGCCGCGCGCTACGTCAATGGCACCCCGAGCGGTGCGCACGTGCCGTTGTTCGCCGAGAAGCAGGCCGGCTGCGACGACTACTGCGAGTTCGGCGATATCAGCGGCGCCAATGCCTTGCAGATCGTCCGCTCGACGCGCCGGGTCGAGGGCATGGCGGATGGCCGCGAGATCTATCCGGCCGCGAACAACGCGGTCCGCAGCATCGTCGGCGATGTCAGCGGCAATGGCTGGCAGGACATCGTGCAACCGGACCGTCACGGCTACTGGCAGAACAACCAGGGCGTGCTGACCTGGCGCGGGGTGCCCGCGCTCAAGGGCAATATGGGTCTGCTCGCCCTTGCCGACTTCGACAATGATGGCGCCATGGATCTGCTGACGTTCGAGGGCGACGACAACGACGGCTCCGGTCACGCCTACCTGTTCCACAACGACGGTGCCGGCAACTTCAGCGATGTCACGGCAGGCTCCGGTCTCGACACCGTTCCGTATCGTGGCTGGTGGACCGGTTACGGCAATGTGGTCGCCGCCGACTTCGACAACGACGGCCTGCCCGATCTGCTGATGGCTGGACCGACGCAGTCGCCTTCTTCGATCATTCTGCTGCGCAATCTCGGCAACATGCACTTCGCCGTCGTCGACGATCTCGACTTCGGCACGGCCTACAATGCAGCCGGCGCCGGCAAGTCGCGCGCGGCGGTCGCCGACTTCGACAACGACGGCCGCCTCGACATCGTCAAGACGCAATCCGATACCAACCTAGGCCTGTGGCGCAACACCACCGATACCGGTGGCGCGCATTGGATGAAGGTGCGCGTGCGAGGCCCTGGACTCAACAGCGACGGCGTCGGCACCGATCTCAAATGGTATCGCCCCGGTACCACGCAACTGCTCGCCCACATGAGCGTCCAGGTCGGCAACCAGCACCCGCAGACCTGGGTCCACAGCGGTCTGGGCGCGCATGCCAGCGCTGATCTCGCTGTCCGTTTTCCCGACAACGGTCCGACCTATCGTTTCGACAATCTCGCCGCCGACCAGGAAGTCATCGTCTACTCCAATGGCTGTCTGACCCAGCGCTGGACGCCGGGCAGTGGCTGGCCGCTGCAGCCGCCCGCGAACTGCGGTGCAGCGGCGCCAGCTGTGCGTGGGCACAGCACTCACGCGCGGACCGCGTCCTTGCATTCCAGCCGGCGTGCTGTGTGCGATAGCGCCAAGCACGCCGAGCTGCCGCCGAAACGACAACAGATCCAGTTGCATCGCAACGGCGCCAGCGGCGACGACGTGATGGTCTCGGCAGGCATTCCGTTTGCGCCCGGCGTGCTCACCGATGCGCATCAAGTGCGCATTCTCGATGCGAACGGTACGGAAATTCCTGCGCACGTCGAAACGACGCTGCGCTGGCATTTCAAGGACGGCAGCATTCGCGCGGTGCGTGCGCAGTTCAAGGCAGCGCTGAAGAACGACAGTGGCAGTTACTTCTTCGCATTCGATCAGCCGCGCAGCGCGGACGCGACCGGCTGGCCCTACGCCGACGTACTCGTTGACGGACCCGATGGTGTGCGCGTTCCCGGCGTTTTGGCGACGCTGAATCCCGCATGGCTGAGCGACTCCCTGATTGCAGGTCCGCAGGAAGCCGCCGTACCACCGACCGACTACGACAAGTTCGTCGCGCGGCAATTCGAGTGGGCTCGTGCACTGCCGACCAAGGAAGCGAGTGCGTGGCTGTTCGACCGCACGACCACATTGTTCAAACAGTATGTGCGCACCGGTCGCCTGGATTATCTGCAGGCGGCCGAGCAGAGCTATCGCTTCTACATGAATTACCTGCGTCGCACGGGTCCGCCCGATCGCTCGCATTGCGGCGGCGGCTGGGAGTACAACGGCGTCAATCCCTGCGACGTCAAATATGTCTATATCGAACCGATCCTGCTGGCGCTGGCGCTGACCGGCGACGACAGCCTGCATGACAAGGCGCTCGTCGATCTGATGGTGAAGGTGTGGGACTCGGGCGGGTATCACACGCAGACCACCGCATACACGCGCGCCGACCAGGGTTTTACCGAACGTCAGGCAGGTCTCGGCTTGACCGCAGTCGTCAGCGCCTACGAGCTGACCGGCGATCCGGCCTACCGCGAAGATATCGACAAGCGCGTCGGCTGGTTGTTCGATCACCAGCAAGGCGATCCGAAGACACACCTGCTGAAGGACGACAAGGAACGCGACGGCGCCTGGCGCCACAGCTGGCAGAAACACGAAGGCGACGACTACAACCCGGCGACCGACGTGCGCGGAGGCTCGCCATGGATGAGCGAGAACATCATCGATGGACTCTGGCATGCATGGCTGGTGACCGCCGATCCGCGCATCCCGGTCATGATCACGGCATTCGGTCGCTATCTCGAACAATACGGCTGGATCGATCCCGCCGTTCTCAAACAGCCCGGCCACGACTGGCGCCTCGGCTGCGCCGGAGCGGACGGCCAGATTGCGTGGTACTGGTCCTCATCGCAGGCAACGCCGGAGCAGTTGATAAAAATCCAGGATTCGGAGGGTTGGTTCAGCGATGCGCACACGGTCGAGATCGGACTCGCCGTCGCTGCCGCTCGCTATTTCGAAACCGATCCGACGATCCAGAAAGCGCTGGAACGGCGTCTCGCACTGATTGCAAATTCCTACGACCTCAAGTGCGCCGAAAGCAAGTCGACGCTGCGTCGCTTCAACTGGAACAATCGCGGCAGCGGGGTCGTGCAGTGGTTCGTGCGACACTTTCCTGCGGCATCGAAACAGGACGTGCGGACGAACGAGAAACCAGCCGGCTGATGAACATCCTCCATGTGACGCTGTCCTTCAGTCACGGCGGACGTCGCGAAGCGATAGCCGAGCTCTGTCGCGGCCTCACCACGCATGGAGTGGTGAACCGGTTGTGCTGCGTCGACTCGATCGAAGTCGATCAGGCGGATCTGGCTTCCTTGTTCGAAGAGTCGATCGAGCTGAAACGACGCAGCCTGTTCGATCGCGAAGCCTTGTCGCGGCTGCGCCGCTTCTGCCGCGAACGCGCGATCGACATCGTGCACACGCACGACGCCGCAAGCCAGGCCGTCAGCGTGCTGGCGATGCCGTTGGGCGACCCGAAAATCCTGATGACCTTTCATCGCACGCGCAATTTCGAATCCGCGCGCGTGCGCGATCGCCTGCGCAATGCGCTCGCCGGCCTGCGTGGTGGCGCGATCGTGACGGCGTCCGAAGAGCGCCGGCGGCATTACATCGAGAGCAACCATGTGAGCACCGCGAAGGTGCGCTGCATTCCTCTGGGCATCGACCTCGATCGTTTCCGGCCCGATCCGGCGCAGCGCGCCCTCGTGCGCGAACGACTCGGCCTGACGCTGCAGCAGACGGTCATTGGTGCCGTCGGACATTTCGGGCAGGAGAAAGGCATCGACATCGCGCTCGACGCCTTTCAGTTGTACGCACGACAACATCCGCAAACCGACGCCAGCCTGGTCGTGCTCGGCGCCGGCAGCGAAGCGCAGGAACGCTTCGTGCGATCACGTGTCGCCGCCGACCTCGCGCATCGCATC
>JBDTYM010000075.1:0-19382 GCA_040005635.1 Dokdonella sp.
TGCTGATCGTATCGTTGGTGGTCTCGAACGAACCCTTGGCCAGCGAACCGATCGCCTCGGAGGTCTTCAGCGAGACGCCGAACACTTCCTGGCTGGTCGCATACAGCTTCTCGGCGCTTTCCTTGGCCAGCTGAACGCCCTTCGGCCAGATTGCCTTGACGCCTTCGAGGTCGCGCACTTCGGCGGCTTCGGACCAGAAATCGACCGACGCCTTGACGCGGTCTTCGAAGGTCTTCAGGTTCAGCTCGGTGATGCGCTCGAAGCTCGACAGCGCAAGACCCTGCGCCTTGACGAAAGCATCGGTGTAGCTCTTGCCGAGCGCGAGGGACTGGGTGTTGATCTGCTCGAACATGGTGTTACCTCAGGGAATGCTTGGGAATGTGCGAGCATCCTAGCAAAGGTTTTGCTGCGCCGCAACAAGTTGCAGGCATGAGAATTCGATAACCCTGCGTTATAAGGTCGTTAATTATTGCAGATCAATGACTTGCGGAAATCGCTGCGCTTTGGCGCGGCGCGGTAAATTTGCCAGCCGTGCTGGTCAAAGATGGGCTGGCAAACGGCTCGCGCACTGCATCTGGTAGATCCCCACCACGGCACGACGCGCAGCGGGTTCAATCGTCGGTGGGCCCGGCGTAGCTGCACCTCGTCGTGCAGGTCTCGTGCACGACGATATGTGCAAGCAGCGACAAGCGCGGCTTCAATTCGGTCCAGATCCAGCGCGCGAGATTCTCACTGGTCGGATTACCGAGACCGGGAACGTCATTGAGGTAGTGGTGATCGAGCCGCTCGAACAGTGGTGCGAACGCCGCCTTGATGTCGGCGTAGTCCATGACCCAGCCGAATTGCGGATCGAGCGGACCCCGCACATGCACTTCGATGCGAAAGGAGTGTCCGTGCAACCGCGCGCATTTATGCCCGGCCGGCACGTTCGGCAGGCGATGCGCCGCTTCGATCTGGAAGGTCTTGGAGATGTCCATGGATACGCGAATCTTAGCAGGGCGTCGGCGCAGACTCGGCGCGGCCGCTCATCGATGCCTCCGCCGCAGGACCCATGCCCTTTGTCACGTGACGAAGCGTGCCGGCTCGGACAAGATCGGTGGAGCACGCTCCGTACAGCGCGCAAACCGACCCTCGGAGGGGACTCAATGGACAGACGCGACTTTCTCAAGATCACCGGTGCCGGCCTCGGCAGCCTGACGATTCCTTCCATCTACGGGCGCGCAGTCGCGGCCGAGGTCCTGCTCACCAAGATCGATGTAGCGACCAAGAAACGCCTCGCCGACGTCGCCCTGCATGCGGCGAAGTCCGGCGGCGCCAGCTATTGCGACGTGCGCATCGGACGCTACCTGCGCCAGTTCGTGATCACGCGCGAAGACAAGGTGCAGAACGTCGTCAATACTGAATCGAGCGGCATCGGCATCCGCGTGATCGCCAAGGGTTCCTGGGGTTTTGCGGCGACCAGCGACCTCTCCAACGAGGCCGTCGCCAAGGCCGCCGGCGAGGCGATCGCGATCGCCAAGGCGAACGCGCGCCTGCGCACCGAGCCGGTGCAGCTGGCGCCGACCAAGGGTGTCGGCGAAGTGTCGTGGACGACGCCGATCATCAAGAACGCGATGGAAGTGCCGTTGAAGGACAAGGTCGACCTCCTGCTCGGCGTCAATGCGGCGGCAATGCAGGCCGGTGCGAGCTTCATCAACTCGATCCTGTTCCTGGTCAACGAGCAGAAGTATTTCGCCTCCACCGACGGCTCCTACATCGACCAGGACGTGCATCGCATCTGGGCGCCGATGCAGGTGACCGCGGTCGACCAGAAGACCGGCAAGTTCCGCATCCGTGCCGGCCTCTCCGCGCCGCGCGGAATGGGCTTCGAATATCTCGACGGCAAGGCGGAGGACAAGATCACCTTGCCGGGCGGCGCGGTCGTCTACCGCGATTCCTACGACATGAAGGAAGACGCGATCGCCGCCGCCAAGCAGGCGAAGGAGAAGCTCACCGCGCAATCGGTGAAGCCGGGCAAATACGACCTCATGCTCGATCCGTCTCACCTGTGGCTGACGATCCACGAATCGGTCGGCCATCCGACCGAACTCGACCGTGTGCTCGGCTACGAGGCGAACTACGCCGGCACCAGTTTCGCGACGATCGACAAGTGGAAGTCGAAGGACTTCAAGTACGGCAGCGACAAGGTGACGATATTCGCCGACAAGGTGCAGAAGGGCACGCTGGGCGCCGTCGGCTACGACGACGAAGGCATCAAGACGCAGCGCTGGGATCTGATCAAGGACGGCGTACTGGTCAACTACCAGGTCATCCGCGATCAGGCGCACATCCTTGGCCTGAAGGAATCGCAGGGCTGCTGCTATGCGGACAACTGGTCCAGCGTTCAATTCCAGCGCATGGCGAACGTATCGCTCGCGCCCGGCAAGGACAAGCTGTCGCCGGACGACATGATCAAGAACATCGAGAACGGCATCTACATCGTCGGCGACGGTTCGTTCTCGATCGACCAGCAACGCTACAACGCGCAGTTCGGCGGCCAGCTGTTCTACGAGATCAAGAACGGCAAGGTCACCCAGCCGCTCGAGGACGTCGCCTACCAGATCCGCACGCCGGAATTCTGGAATTCCTGTGCGGCAGTCTGCGATCAGGGCGACTTCCGCTTCGGCGGTTCGTTCTTCGATGGCAAGGGCCAGCCGGGCCAGGTATCGGCCGTGTCGCATGGATCGAGCACCGCGCGCTTCAATGGCGCCAACGTCATCAACACTGCGCGCAGCCTCGGCTGACGACGGGCGGAGAAATCAACAATGAGCATGTATACCGAGCAAGAAGCCAAGGCGATCCTCGACAAGGCGATCAAGGCGTCGAAAGCTGATCAGTGCACAGCGACACTGACCGGCGCGAGCGGCGGCAACATCCGCTATGCGCTCAACAGCGTATCGACCAGTGGTTACGTCAGCGACGCCGATCTCGCGATCGAAGTCGCGTTCGGCAAGCGCATTGGCACCGCCACGATCAATGCGTTCGATGACAAGTCGATCGAAGCCGTCGTGCGCCGCGCCGAGGAACTGGCCCAGCTCGCTCCCGAGAATCCGGAGTTCGTGCCGGCGATCGAAAAGCAGACCTACAAGCCGACCGGCACCTTCATCGGGAAGACCGCGGCGGTCACGCCGGAGTATCGCGCCCAAGTCGCCGCAGACTGCATCGAACCCTGTCGCAAGGACAAGCTCGTCGCGGCTGGCTTTTTCACCGATACGCAGAACTTTGCCGCGATCGCCAACAGCAAGGGCAACTTCGGTTACCAGACTGCCACTGGCATGGACTTCACCTGCACGGTGCGCACCGGCGACGGTCACGGCTCCGGCTGGGTCGCGCGCAATCTGGCCGATATTGGCAAGTTCGACGCCAAGAGCGACATCAAGACGGCCATCCAGAAGGCCAAGGGTTCGGCCGATGCGAAAGCGCTGGAGCCCGGAAAATACACGGTCATCATGGAGCCAGCGGCAACCGCAGGCCTCATCTCGTTCATGATGTTCGGCTTCGACGCGCGTCAGGCCGACGAGGGCCGCAGCTTCCTGTCGAAGAAAGGCGGTGGCAACAAGCTCGGCGAGAAATTGTTCGACGAACGCGTGACTCTTTACGCGGACCCGTGGGACGCCGAAGCCGCGGTATTGCCGTGGGACAACGACGGCCTCGCACGCGAGCGCATGCCGATCATCACCAAGGGCAAGGTCGACTTTCTGCAGTACTCGCGCTACTGGGCGCAGAAGCAAGGCAAGAAGGCGATCGGCCAGCCGGGCAACCTGATCATGGTCGGTGGCGACAAGTCGACCATGGATCTGGTCAAGGGCACCAAGAAAGGCGTGCTCGTCACGCGCACCTGGTACATCCGTCTCGTCGATCCGCAAACGGTGCTGCTGACCGGCCTCACGCGTGACGGCACGTTCTACATCGAGAACGGCGAGATCAAGTATCCCATCAAGAATTTCCGCTTCAACGAATCGCCGGCGATCATGCTCAACAACATCGAGGAGATCGGCAAGCCGGTCCGCGTTGGCGACGACGAATCGCCGTTCGTCATGATGATTCCGCCGATGAAGGTGCGCGATTTCACCTTCTCGTCGCTATCCGACGCGGTGTAGATCTTTTCCTTCTCCCCGCGGGGGAAGGTGCCCGAAGGGCGGATGAGGGAAGTGTGCTGCACGCTGAATGTTGGATCCATGCGTGGGCAAGCTTCCCTCATCCGGCGCTCCGCGCCACTTTCTCCCGGCCGGAGAGGGGAAGCCATGACGATGACCCGCGCTGAATTTCTCCGCTTTGTCGTTGCCGGATTCGCCGGCGCCGCACTGGCCCCCGCCGCCAGGCGCGCGCGCGCGGCCGACGCTGCGTATGATTTCTGGTTCACGCGCTTGATGTACGACTCCGGTGACTGGGATGTCGACCAGCGCATGCCGTCGAACCTGCTCGACGCGTTGATCCAGTACACGACCCTGCGCGTCGACACGCGCGAACGCGTGCTGCCGCTTGCCGATGCGCGCATGCTGACGCAGCCGTTCTGCTACATGGCAGGCCACAAGCTGGTCGAATTCAATCCGGACGAGCGCCGCAACTTCGAACGCTACGTGCGCAACGGCGGCTTCGTGCTCGTCGACGACTGCAACCACGACATCGACGGCCTCTTCGCGAAATCGTTCGAGCGTGAGATGGCTTCGATCTTCGGCGACGACGCGCTGAAGAAGCTGCCGAAAAAGCATCCGGTCTTCGACAGCTTCTTCAAGTTCGACGGGCCGCCGGCGACGACATTCGAACTCAACGGCTGGGGCGACGACCTCGTGCATGAATATCTCAAGGGCGTCGAGATCGACGGCCGTCTCGGTGTGCTCTACAGCAACAAGGACTATGGCTGCGAATGGGACTACGACTGGCGCAACAAGCGCTGGTTGGCCGAGGACAACACGAAATTCGCGGTCAACGTCGTGGTGTATGCGTTGACGGCCTGACGATTGACCAGCCAAAGATTCAGTCTTCTTCTTCATCCTATTCCGGTACCCGATCGACATGAGTGACGAACACGCCGTGCAGCAACAACTCGACCGCCTTACCGCACTGCGCGACGCGATCGCGCAGGTCATCGTCGGTCAGCGCGAGGTCGTCGAGCAGTTGCTGATCGGCCTGCTGGCCGGCGGCCACTGCCTGCTCGAGGGCGTGCCGGGTCTCGGCAAGACCTTGCTCGTGCGTTCGCTCGGGCAAGCGCTTGCGCTCGATTTCCGCCGCATCCAGTTCACGCCGGATCTGATGCCGAGCGACATCGTCGGCACCGAGATCCTCGAGGAGGATCACGGCACCGGCAAACGTTATTTCAAGTTCCAGCAGGGTCCGGTGTTCACCAATCTGCTGCTCGCCGACGAGCTCAACCGCACGCCGCCGAAGACGCAGTCGGCACTGCTCGAAGCGATGCAGGAACGCACCATCAGTTATGCCGGCACCACGCACGTATTGCCGCAACCGTTCTTCGTGCTGGCGACGCAGAACCCACTCGAGCAGGCCGGCACCTATCCTTTGCCGGAAGCGCAGCTCGATCGCTTCCTGCTGCACATCCGCGTCGACTATCCGGACGAGTCGGAGGAGCGCGCGATCCTTGCTCAGACGACCGGCAGCACCAGCAGCCGTATCGATGCGGTGATGCGTGGCGATGAAGTCATCGCCTTGCAGAAGCTCACGCGCGACGTCCACGTCGGCGACGATCTGCTCGCTTGGATCACGCGCCTCGTGCGCGCCTCGCGCCCACAGACCAGCGCGATCGCTCAAGTGCGCGAATGGGTGCGCTGGGGTGCCGGTCCGCGCGCGGGCCAGTCGCTGGTGCTCGCGGCGAAGGCGCGGGCGTTGCTGCAAGGTCGATTCGCGGCGACGCGCGACGACGTCAAGGTGCTCGCTGCGCCGGTGCTGCGGCATCGTCTGCTGCTGTCATTCGCTGCCGAGGCCGAACAGCGCAGCAGCGACGATGTCGTTGCGGCCTTGCTGAAGTCGGTGCCGTTCCCGGCTTGAGGGACGCGTGAACGACGAACCGCAGCCGCCGGACCCGGTCGCGCCCGATTCAATCCGGCCTGATCCAAACCGGCTTGATCCAAACCGGCCCGATTCAATCCGGCCCGATCCGATCCCGCCCGATCTGCGCGCGCGTCTGCGCGGCCTGCGTCTGCGCGCGCGCAACAGCGCCGGCGGCGACGGGCTCGGCCAGCATGCGAGCCGCAGCCGCGGTGCCGGACTCGAGTTCGCGCAGTACCGCGCCTACGAACCGGGTGACGAGTTGCGCCGCATCGACTGGAAGCTGTATGCACGATCGGACCGCTACTTCGTGCGTGAGGCCGAGCGCGACAGTCCGCTGACCGCGTGGCTGATCATCGACGCGAGCGCCTCGATGCGCCAGGCCGACGCCGCGCGCAAGGATTTCTGCAAACTCGATGCGGCGAAGGCGCTGGCCGCCTGCGTGATCGAACTCGCCCTGAGCCAGGGCGATCGCTTCGGCGTGATTGCGCTGACCGCGCCGGCGCCGCTGTTGATTCCGGCCGGCATTGGCCCGCGCCAGCGCGATCGCTGCCGGCTCGAACTCGCGCGACTGCGCGCGAACGGAAGCTGGCCCGATGTCGGCGCGTTGCGCCCGCTGTGGGAACGCATTCGGCCCGATTCGCTCGTCGTCATGCTGTCCGATTTCTTCGACGAAGCCAGCGCCGATCTCGCCATCCGTCTGGCGGCGGCGCGGCGCGAAGTACTGAGCGTGCAATTGCTGAGCGCGGAAGAACGCGATTTTCCGTTCACCGGAGGACATCGCTTCCGCGATCCGGAAACCGGTGCCGAGCGCCGCGTCGACGCGGCGGCCGTGCGCAAGAACTTTCTCGAGCAATTTGCCGCCGCGCGCGCGCAGTTGGCGCGGCGCCTGGTCGCAAGCGGTATCCGCCACACCGAATACGTGCTCGACCAAGCGCTCGATGCGCCGTTGCGATTCTTCTTCGAGCAAGGCGGTAGCCGATGAGCCTCGCGTTGCTCGCGCCGCTCGGCCTCGTCGCGCTGACGGCACTCGCACTGCCGCTGCTGATCCATCTGGTACGCCGCCTCGAACTGACCACGACCGAATTCGCGGCGTTGCACTGGATTGCCGAACGCGTGCGTCCGCGTCGGCGCCTGCGCTTCGAGCGGCCATGGCTGCTGCTGCTGCGGCTCGCCTTGCTGGCGTTGCTGGCGCTGTTGCTCGCGCGTCCGGTGTGGATGCCGCCGGCGGCGCTGGCGCGGGCCTGGATCGTCGTCGCTCCTGGCGTCGACCGCAGCGCGGCCCGGACGGCGCTGAGCGGCATCGATGCGGATTGGCATTGGCTCGCGCCGGGTTTTCCGCGCATGGACGATGCGCTTTCGCCCACGGATGTCCCGCTGGCGAGCCTGCTGCGTGAACTGGATGTGGAGCTGCCGGCGGACACCCTGTTGACGGTCGTCGTGCCGCCGGAACTCGCCGGTCTCGATGGCGAGCGCACGCGCCTCACGCACGTGCTCGATTGGCGCGTCGTGGCCGGGCGCATGCGCGACCCGGACGCTCCGCTCACGAGTGCTGCTGCGCGGCTTGTCGTGCGCTACGTGCCCGAAGCGGAGGCATCCCTGGCCTATCTGCGCGCGGCCGTCGCCGCATGGAACGTGCGCGAGCCGCGACGTTACGAGCTCGACATGCAACCGGCGAGCGTGCTGATTCCAGATGACGCAGCGTGGCTGGTCTGGCTCGCGCCATCGACGCCGGCCTTGACGCAATGGATCGAACACGGCGGCGTCGCGCTGCTGGTCAACGCGAGCGACAGTGCTGGCGCACCGTTATGGCGCGACGCGCATGACGTGGTGCTGGCGCGCGAGGAAACCACGGGTCGCGGGCGCACGCTCGCGCTGACGGGCGCGTTCGCACCGCGCGACCTGCCGAACCTGCTCGACGCGGATTTCCCCGATCGCCTGCTGACCGCGTTGAAGGGGCCACCGCCCGCGCCGACGCGTGCGCCGGCCACCGCCGCGCGTCCGCAGCACGACGCGTCCATACCCGCATCGGCGCTGCGCTCGCTGGCAACAGCACGCCCACTGGATATCTGGCTCGCGCTGTTGATCGCCGGCGTGTTCCTGCTCGAACGCCTGATCGCGACACGCTCGCGCGTGCAGTCGCCAACGTGAGCGTCGACCCCCGCCTCGAGCGGATTCGACGCGCTGCTGCACAGCGGCGTCGCGCGGTCGTCGCGCTGTGCGCAGCGCCGATCGTATTCGCGTTGGTCGTGCTCGCCGCGCGCATCGGAGGCTCTCTCGCGGCGGCCATCGTTGCAAGCGTCGCGTTGGCGGCCGCCGCGATGCTCGCATGGCGCGCATCACACAATGTCGATGCGCAGTGGATCGCGCGCCGGCTCGATACGTTGCCGCAGATGGATGACAGCGCCGCGCTGCTGTATCGCGACGCCGGCACGCTGTCGAATCTGCAACGTCTGCAGCAGGCGCGATTGCGTACGCGCCTCGCCGATGTCGCCGCCGACCTGCGCCCGGCGTGGTCGTGGCAGCGGGTCGCTGCAGCGTTCGGCGCAGCCGTGGTGCTCCTCCTCATCGCCGCGAGTTGGCGACCGTCGGCACCCATCGGTGCGGATGCCGACAAGGCGGCGCCGGCGCCGAAGCAGAACAGCACAACCGCGCTCGCGCAGGTGCAGCTCGACATCGAAGCGCCGGCCTACACCGGGGTCGCGCCGCGCAGCGAAGCGGCGCTCGAAACGAAGGCGCCGGAAGGTTCGCATATTCGCTGGAAGCTTCGCTTCGATCCGTCACCGCAGGCCGCGGCGCTGCAGTTTCACGATGGCAGCCGCACCGCGTTGACGCGCAGCGGCGAGACGTGGAGCGGCGAACACGTGCTCGCCACGTCGACGCTGTACCGCATCGTGCTCGATGCCGCGCCGCCGCTGACGGATGACCGCTTGTATCGGCTCGACGCGATTGCGGATCGTGCGCCCGAGGTGCGCGTGCTCCAGCCGGAGAAGACACTGACCCTGCTCGACCCGCAGCAGAAGACCTGGGACCTCGCGTTCTACGCCAGCGACGATTACGGCATCGCCAAGGCGGATCTGCAGATCACACTCGCGCAAGGCAATGGCGAGAACATCAAATTCAAGGAACAGACCGTCGCGCTGACTGGCGAGCCCGGCGATGCAAGCCTCGGCCAACGGACGCAGCGTTATCGCCACACGCTCGACCTTGCCGCACTCGGCGTCGCGCAGGGCGACGATGTCGTCGTCAAGCTCGCGGTCAGCGACAACCGCGAGCCGACGCCGAACACGACGCGAAGCGCGAGCTTCATCCTGCGCTGGCCGGCGGAGCTGTCCGGCGAAAGCGCCGGCATGGAAGGCATCGTGCAGAAGACGATGCCGGCGTACTTCCGCAGTCAGCGCCAGATCATCATCGACACCGAGGCGCTGATCGCCGACAAGCCGCAGCTCGATGAAGGCAAGTTCCTCGCGCGCGCGGACGCGATCGGCGTCGACCAGAAGATCCTGCGCCTGCGCTACGGTCAGTTCCTCGGCGAGGAATCCGAATCGCACGCCGAACACGACGACGATCACGCGCACGCGGCGGCGGTAGCGGGAAAATCGTTCAACGAAGCCTTGCACGATCCGAAAGCCGAGGCCCAGATCGATGCGCTCGCGCAGGCGCATGCGGCGCACGAACGCAGCACGCCGGCGGCCCCGGCAAAATTCGGTCAGGAGGGCAATACGGTGGCCGAGTATGGGCATGTGCACGACATTGCCGAAGCGGCGACCCTGCTCGATCCCGACACCAAGGCGACGTTGAAGTCGGCGCTGGCCGAGATGTGGCAATCCGAACTGAATCTGCGCCAGGGCAAGCCGGACGAAGCGCTGCCGTACGAGCATCGCGCGCTCGACTACATCAAGCAGGTGCAGCAGTCCACGCGTATCTACCTTGCGCGCGTCGGCCTCGAATTGCCGGTGCCGGATGAGGCGCGTCGCCTGTCCGGCGAACGCAAGGATCTGGCCGATCGCGTCGGCACGCTGACGGCAGCGGCAGGCGATGCGGCGACGATCGTCGAACTCTGGCGTGTGCTGGCGACGCAGGATACGCCGGACTGGGACGCGGCCGAAGCCTGGGTACACGCGCGTACAAGCACGCTGCCGGATGCGCTGGCCGTACTCGCCGCGATCGATCGCGCGCGGCGCGATGCGGCCTGTGTCGAGTGCCGCGTGCAACTGCGCAATCTGTTGTGGCCGCTGTTGACGGTGCCCGCCACGGCGGCCGCAGTGCGCGCTGAGCCGGATCTGGCCGGCCGTGCGTATCTCGATGCGCTGCAGGCCGCTGCTAAGAATCGAACGGGCGCTTCGCGATGACGCTCGCATGGATAGTCGCGCTGACCCTGTTCGCGGCTGCGCTGTTGGGCGGCATCCGCACGCTACACATCGCGGGGCGCCGTCGATGGGTTCTGATCGGCTTGCAGATTGCGACTGCCTGGTTGTTGTACTTTTGCTTGTTGCCGCCGACGACGCAGCAGGAATTCGTGGCCGGCGAACTCGTCGTGCTGACGCCGGGAGCGACGCCGCAACAACTTGCCGCGTTGCCATCGACGGTGACACGCGTCGCACTCCCGGATGCGCCCGAATCAGGTGGCAGCGAGCGCGTACCCGATCTCGGTACGGCGCTGCGTCGGCACGCGGATGCGCGCCGCTTGCGCATCGTCGGGGGCGGATTGCCCACGCGCGATCGGGATGCGGCGCGGGGTCTCGTCGCGAGCTTCGATGCGGCGCCGCTGCCGCGCGGTCTGGTCGAGCTCGACACGCCAGCATGGGTGCGCGCGGGTCATGTCTGGCGCCTCGCAGGGCGTGTCGAACAGGTCGCCGAGGGTCGCGCCGAACTGCGCGATCCGGCCGGCGCGGTGGTCGCCGCCACGGCGCTCGATGAACACGGCCGCTTCGCATTGGACACGCCGGCAAAAGCTGCCGGCGCAGCGCTGTTCACGTTGAAAATCATCGACAGGGAAGGGGCGAGCGTCGAGCAAGTGGCACTGCCATTGATCGCGCGCGCGGGCGAACCACTGAAGTTGTTGCTGCTCGCCGGCGCGCCGGACGCGGATCTCAAATATCTGCGCCGCTGGGCGATCGATGCGGGCGTCGAGCTCGACAGCCGCCTGAGTTTGAGCGAAGGCATCGCACTGACCGAAGGCGCGGCGACGATCGATGCGCAAACCTTGCGCGCGGCCGATGTCGCCATCGTCGACGAGCGCGCCTGGGCCGCGTTGAGTGCGGCTCAGAAGCAGATGCTGACGACCGCAGTACGCGACGGGCTCGGTCTGTTGCTGCGCGTCAGCGGACCGTTGCCCGCGCCGGTCGCCGAGGACTGGGCGGCGCTCGGCTTTCACACCCAGGCCAGCGCGGCGACCGCGGCGATATCGCTCGATCGCACGCTGGCGCTCGGCGAAGCCGGACTCGCGTTCGCGCGGCGTCCGCTCGACGCAGAGGCGGCGGACGCTGCCGCGTTGCTGCACTCCGATGACGGCACCTCGCTCGCGCTCTGGCGCAGCGAAGGCAATGGCCGTGTCGGCTTATGGTGGCTCGCCGACAGCTATCGACTCGCGCTCGGCGGCTCGAGCGCGCAGTTCGGCACGCTATGGAGTGACGCGCTGACCACGCTGGCGCGCGCGCGCGGGCTCGCCGCGCCCGTTCTGCCGCGCGAGGCGCGCATCGATCAGCGCGCGATTCTGTGTGGCATCGATGCAGCCGCCGTCATCGAAACGGAACAGGGCGAACGCATCGGGCTCAGCGTCGAGACGGGCAGCGTCGAGACTGGCAGCGCCGATCGGCATTGCGCAGGCTATTGGCCGGCCGAGTCAGGCTGGCATACGCTCATCAGCGGCGATCAGCGTTGGCCGTTTCTTGTGCGTGCGGCCGATGAAGCGGCAGCCCTGCTCCGCGCCGAAGAGGTGATGGCGACGCGCGCCCTGGTCGGTGCATCGAACGAGCGCTCTGCCAGCGGTGTACGTAGCGTTGCGTTGCCGCGCTGGCCGTTCTTTCTCGGCTGGCTCGCGACGGTTGCGGCGTTGTGGTGGCTGGAGCGCCGCGGTCGCGTTGAAACAGCGGCGACTTAGCGCTATGCCGCCGCCAGTCCCTGCATCAGCAGCTTCCACAAATCGTCGAACGCGTCGTCGATGTCGGGTCGCGCCCATTCGCTCGCGTGCGCCGGGTTGTGAAAACGCGTCGTCGCGTCCCACACCACTTGCGCGGCCGACTTCGCGTTGACGCGGCGGAATTCGCCGGCAGCGACGCCTTCGGCAATCAGTGTTTCGAGTTCGGCGAAGCGCACATCCACGTAGGCCTTGACCACTTCGCGCGCCTCCTTGGCCAGCGCCAGATACGTCGCGAACAATTCGGGATCGCCCAGAGCACGCTCGCGCTTGCCTGCGATCAGGGTATCGAACCAGCGGCGCAGGCGCTTGGCGGCCTTGCCTTTCTCCGCCGCTATCTTCGCCAGCGGCGAACCCGAGCGCGCGAGCCAGCGCTCGACGACCGCGTCGCGCAGCGCCGCCTTGCTCGGAAAGTGACGATAGACGCTGCCGTGGCTGACGCCGAGCGCACGTGACACGTCGACGACGGTCGCCTTCGCCGGCCCATAGCGGCGCAGCACGTCCTCGGCGGCTTCGAGGATGCGTTCCGGCGTCAGCGCCTCGTCGTTCATGCCGACGCCCCGATCACGCGAAGGGCGGCTGCGCCGACATCGAAGACTTGGCCGTTGCAGCCGTTGCCGTCTGCGCCGAGCAGCAGGGCGACCGCTTCGGCGAGGGCGGACTCGTCGCACTGCGCCGACGGCGCAATCGCATTGATGCGCACTTCATAGTGGGCGAGTTCCGCAGCGAACGTGCGCGTCAGCCACTCGAGCGCGGCCTGCGGCGTCATCCAGGCATGGGTCCGCGGCGTTGCATGCGGGTGCGCGCCGGACAGGCGCACGATGCTGCCGCCGCTGCGCAGGCGCGGCGCCGTTTCGCGCACGACTTCCATCATGCCGCGCAGCGCTACGCCGAAATAGCGATCGAACAGTTCGTCTTCGGCGCTGCGGGATGGAATAGGTGCAATGCCGTTGTCGACCAGCACGTCGATGCGGCCGAACGCATCCTCGGCGCTGTCGAGCAGGCACATGACTTCCGTTTCGCCGTCGCCTGAAACTTCCACGGCCAGCGCGCAGCCGCCTGTCGCGGCGATCGCCGCGACGGCGCCAGCCGCGGCGCCGGCGTTGGACGGCGCATATCCGAGCACGACGGCAAAGCCCTGCCGCGCCAGGCTCTGCGCAATGGCGCAGCCGCCCTGCTGGACATCGAGGACGAGTGCGGTCGCGCGCGCTTTGCGGGAGACACGTGCCGAGGTGGATCGAGCGCGGGTGAGGAGGTTCATGAGGTTTCCTGTTCGCTGTCCAGATGAGCCATCTGCATGGCCGGATATCGATCGCCAGCGGCCGCGCCGGGCGGAACCGCGCGTTCGATCGCGGCGACTTCGTCTTTGTCGAGCAACACGTTTTGCGCACCGAGCGCTTCGGCCAGGCGTTCGCGCCTGCGCGCTCCGATCAGCGGCACGATGTCCTCGCCTTGCGCCGCGACCCAGGCGATCGCGATCTGCGCGATGCTGGCACCCTTGCGTTCGGCGACCGCACGCAGCGCGTCGACGAGGTTCAGGTTGTGCTGCAGGTTGTCGCCACTGAAGCGTGGGCTGAGGCTGCGGAAATCCTTTGCTTGCGCCGAACGCTCCTGCGACCAATGCCCGCTGATCAGGCCGCGCGAGAGCACGCCGTAGGCCGTGATGCCGATGCCGAATTCACGACAGGCCGGCAGGATCGCCGCCTCGATGCCGCGCGAGATCAGTGAGTACTCGATCTGCAGATCGGCGATCGGATGCACGGCGACGGCACGCCGGATCGTGGCCACGCCGACTTCGGACAGGCCGACGTGACGCACGTAGCCGGCCTTGATCAGATCCGCGATCGCGCCGACGGTGTCCTCGATCGGCACGGCCGGATCGAGCCGCGCCGGTCGGTAGATGTCGATGTAGTCGGTGCCGAGGCGGCGCAGTGAATAGCTGAGGAAGTTCTTCAGCGCGGCCGGGCGCGCATCGTAGCCGGACCAGCCGCCCGCAGGATCGCGCAAGGCGCCGAACTTCACGCTTAGCCGCGTCAGCTCACGCGGGCGTGTTCGCAAGGCATCGCGGATCAGCAGCTCGTTGTGACCCATGCCGTAGAAGTCCCCGGTATCGAGCAGGGTGATGCCGGCATCGAGCGCGGCATGGATCGTCGCGAGGCTCTCGGCCTCGTCGGCGGGGCCATACATGCCGGACATGCCCATGCAGCCGAGGCCAAGTGCGGAAACGCGAGGGCCGGTGCGGCCGAGTTGAAGGCTCTGCAAGAGGTGTTCCTCGCGTGGGGGAGGAATCATGCCGGATCGACTGACAGATTTCAATATCTGTCAGTACATGGGCAGATACGCTTTGCCGTTTCGGCCGATCTGCCCCTCACATTTGCCGAAACAGGTGCAGGTAATTGCGGCTGACCGGCAGCACTTCGCCGCGGTTCCTGAGATGAATCTGCGCGGTCTCGTTGTCGCCGCGCGTGACATGGCCGATCGCGCGGAGATTGACGACGACAGAGCGATGCACCTGCACGAAGTGCGCGCTGTCTAGCTGCACCAGCAGCTCCTTCAGCGGAGTACGGATCAGCGCCTCGCCCGGCCTGCCCTGGTCGCCGTGCCAGGCGATCCGCGTGTATTTCTCGTCCGAACGCAGGAAATCGATCTCGTCGACCGCGATGATGCGCACCGTCTGCCCGACCGACGCGCGGATCCAGCGCAGCGGCGCGGGGCCACTGTCCTTGCGCAGGCGTGTCAGCAGATGTTCGAGCAGCGCGTCCGTGTCGGGCAGCGGCTGTGCGGCGTGCAGCCGTTCCTGCAGACGAACCACTGTATCCGCGAGGCGGGCCGGTTCCACCGGCTTCACCAGGTAGTCGAGCGCACCTTGCTCGAACGCCTGCACAGCGTACTGATCGAAGGCGGTGACGAAGACCAGATGTGCGCGCCGGCCGATGTAGCGGGCGGCCTCCACGCCGGAAAGCCCCGGCATGTGCACATCGAGAAAGCACATGTCCGGCTGCCGCGCCTCGAACTGCTCGACCGCCTCACGTCCGTTGCGCGCCTGTGCCACCACGTCGAGTTCGGGCCAGGCCGTTGCCAGCAGGCGCGTCAGTGCTTTGCGCAGCAGCGGCTCATCGTCGGCGATCAAGGCAGTCGGACGCCGGCCTGTCATGCCGCGCTCCGGCGTGCCGGGAAATCCAGCTCCGCGCACGCGCCGTGCGGTTCGATCGCGATGAGCCGCAGCTGTGCGTCCTCGCCGAAGACCAGCTGCAGGCGCTCGCGCAGCGTAGAAAGGCCGGTGCCAAGTCCATTGCCGGGGCGCTGCAGCCCGACGCCGGTATCGATGACCTGCGCATGGCAGCGGCCATTCTTCACAGTCACGCGGACTTCGATGCGGCCGCCTTCCTCGCTCGGGTCGATACCATGCCTGACGGCGTTCTCGACCAGCGTGAGCAGGGTCATCGGCGGACAATGCAGCGACCGCGCGGCCTCGTCGGCGTGCAGCATGAACTGCAGCCGGTCAGGCATGCGCATGTGCATCACGTCGAGATAGGCACGCACGAGCTCCAGTTCCTGCCCCAGAGTGGTGGCCGGCTCGTGCAGGCGCGGCACCGCCGCGCGCAGATAGGCGATCAGGCTGCCGAGCACGGTGGAGGCCTGCGGCGAACCGGAGTCGACCAGCTCGCGCACGTTCGCCAAGGTGTTGAACAGGAAATGCGGCTCGACCTGTGCCTGCAGCAGCCGCAGGCGCGCGTCGATCGCCTTGCGTTCGAGTTCGCTGCGCTCGAGCTCGAACGCGAGCGCCTGATTGCGGGCCCGACCGGTGATCTGGCCGATCAGCGCCGACACCGCCATCCAAGGTGCCAGCAGCAGGCCGAGGAACGTCATCGAGGCAAAGCCGGTCAGACGCTCCTTGTCGTGCCAGAACGGAACGGGATCGGCGTAGGTGCTGATCCGGTAAGCCATCCACGCGGCGAACGGGACGACGAACGCCACGGCCAGCACCTGCAGCACCCAGCGCGCGAGCCGTCGCGGCAGGCGCGCGGGCCATCGTTCGAAAATTCCGAACGTGAGCAGGACGGAAAAGCCGATGAACAGCCAGCGGCCAATCAGCACCGCGTACGACGCTTCCCAGCCCGGCATCATCAGCAGGATCGGCAGCACGCAGGCAAACAGCGTGAAGCGCACGCGTGGCCAGGCCAGTATCCGCACGAGGCCTTGCGCTTCCCCGGAAGAAGAGTCGGACGACATGGCGTGACGATATTACAACGCTGCGCGCGCTGCTCCGCGGGTGCGCGTGTTGTCGCTATGCCGGGAGCTCAAAGGCGCGGCAGCCACATGCCCATGAACGCGGCGAACACGCCGAGGCCCATTGCCATCGTCAGTACGAACAGACCGGCAGCCGTGACGAATTTTCCGATCGCGTCGCCGTGGTCTTTCATGCGCAGGTAGATTTCGAGCGCGGTCAGCGGCAGCAGCATCTGCGAGAAACTGAGGAAGGTGAGAAAAGGTCCGGTGAACGTTTCGGGATCGAAGCCGACGGGACCTTGGTTGACGAACAGCCAGAACATCAGCTCCACGCGGAAGAACCAGACTCCGTTGACGACGAGGAACAGGCGCAACGCCCAGCGGCGGTGCGTGCTGAAGTCACGTGCCAGCGCATGGCGCAAGGTCATCGCCGCGCAGAGCATGATCAGGATCGCGTTGATGCTGACCGCAATGTGTTGCTGCGCATCCCCAACGATCTTTCGGCCCGACCACGCCAGATACAGGCCGGTGAAGCCCATGATGAACGCGACGACGACATAGATCCGCCCGTTCCATCGGTGAAAAGCGGGAAAGCGCGCGCGGATGGCCGGCACCAGCTGAAGTGTTCCGGCGACCGTTATCGCAGCCGCGAACAAAAGGTGCGCGCCGAGCGCCAAGTTGCCGACAGTGTTGCCGGCGAGATAGCCATTCGGAAGTACCTTGTTCCACGTCTCGGGATGCCCCTGCAGGGCCGCGCCGCCGTAGAAGAAAGCGATGTAGAACGCAAAGATCCACTGGCCCGCAGCGGCGACGAGAAACCAGAATCGCGCGACATGGGCGAGTGCGGCATCCGCCATCGTGGTTCTTCCCCATCCGGTCATCACTACGGCGATCATGCGTCGTCCTTTGCAGATGGAGCGGTTGATGAATGCAGTCGGGGAACCGCGTGTGGGCTACTCCGAGCAGAGGCGGGCGCGACCCGCATGGACGCCAGCGATCGATCAATCCGGCGCGTCGGCGAGCAGTGTGATCGGCGGCGATTCGCTGCTGAAAGCGGGATGAGACGAACCACGTCTTCGAACGGCTGATCGGCGCTCGAAGGCGATGAACGGCGAAGAACGAGGCGGTTGCAGCCATTGCCTGACAAGCGCAATGCCATGTCGGCGGTTCGAAATCGCCGCACATCCACGCCGACTCATGGCTTCGGCGCCACTGCTGGTCGGCCGCTGCTGTGACTCGACCTCGCGCAACCGCCGCCCATCGCATGCTGCTTGCCGCGCACTGTGGTTCGGCCAACATCAGCGATAACCACCGCGCGGTGTGACTCGGGACGAGCGGCGCGGGCTGAATTCTCCGAAGTCCCGCAACAGGAGAGAGACGTGATTCTTCAGATAAGCCCGGAGAGCTCCGTTCTGGTCCGCGCGGCGGCCGCGACGATCCTGATCCTGCACATCAGTGGTGGCGCGGTCGGGCTGGTCTCGGGCGCGCTTGCCTTGATCGCGCGCAAGGGCGACCGCCTGCATCGGATAGCCGGAAACGTATTTTTCGTTTCGATGCTGACGATGGCCTCGATCGGCGCAATCGTGTCGCCGTTCCTCGGCAAGAAACTCGATCCGCTCGTCGGCGTGTTCACCTTCTACCTGGTCGCCACCGCCTGGGCGACGGTCATGCGCAAGCCGGGAAGTACGGGGCGTTTCGAGATCGCGGCTTTCCTCGTCGCTGTCGGCGTCGTGGTGTCCAGCCTGATCTTCGGCCTGCAGGCAGCGGCAAGTCCGACGGGCTCGAGCGGCGGATCTTCGCCCATCGGTTACGCCGTGCTGGGCACGCTCGTCGCATTCGCCGCTGCGCTGGATCTCAAGATGATCCTGCGTGGCGGCACTTCCGGCGCGTCGCGCATCGCGCGGCATCTTTGGCGCATGTGCCTCGCCCTAGGTATTGCCGCAGCGTCGTTCTTCCTCGGACAGCAGCAACTCTTTCCCGCATCGTTGCGCGGATCGGCCCTGCTGTTCCTGCCGGAGATCGCGGTGCTCGGATGCCTGTTCTTCTGGTTGGTTCGCGTCCGCTTCGCGAAAGGATTCAAGACGCGCGCCGCGGTCCGCACCGATTCGGCGTTGCGCGCCGAGCGCGTGCCGTGACGCGCCCGATGCAATGACCACCGCTCGACGCGCAAGCGGCTACTTCGAGCTGTCTTTCTCCCTTGCCGGCGCCGTGTCGCCGAGGCCGAGCACGACCACCTTCGCATTGACCTTCGTCGTCGGCCAGATCGGCGAGGTCATGCCGACTGCGACCGCGACGCGCTGACCTGCGCCGGTGTCGTAACTGATCAAGCCGCCGGCAATCGCGCCGCCGAGATCCTGCGACCACAGCTTCTTGCCGGCTGCGGCGTCGAACGCGTACAAGGTGCCGCCGATATCGCCGAAGAACAGCACGCCGCCCGCAGTCGGCGTGGTACCGCCGAGCAGCGGCGAGGGTGCCTTGAACTGCCATTTGCGTTTGCCGCTGCCCGCATCGCTCGCGGTCATCCAGCCGGCCCATTTCTTAACATCGTCGAGCTGGCCGAAGCCATCCGGCGAACCGCTCCATGGTTTGCCCGCCGGCGCGTCGGCCAGCGTCTTCTTCACATCCGCGTCGGCATGCACGGTGACGCACCAGTCGACTTCGCCGGTGAAGATCAGATCATGGGCTGGGTCATAGGCCGGTCCGTTCCATTCGGCGCCGCCTTGCGTACCGGGGCAGAAGCGTGTGCCGGTCGCGCTGATCGGTGAGTCGTCATTGAACACGCGCGTCATCGGCTTGCGATACAGCGGCTTGTTGGAAGCCAGATCGAATACATGCAGATGACCGTCCTTCGGCGTGACCGCCATCAGGTTGCGGCCGCCCTTGCTGGTGAACAGCGCGGGCGCCGCCGAGACGTCCCAGTCGTGGAAATCGCGCGTCACCAGCTGGAAATGGCGCTGATACGCGCCGGTCT
>JBDTYM010000076.1:0-18679 GCA_040005635.1 Dokdonella sp.
GTTCTGGACACGCTCGACCAGCGCCTGATCCAAGTCGCTTTCGCCCATCCGGGCCGTTCTCCCTTATTGCCGACACGGTCAGGCATGTCGCCGATAGACCACGTCCTGCATGAAAAGTTGCATCCAAATACGGGTAGCCATATTGAGCCTTGGCGCGTACTGCTCAAGCATGTGTCGGCGGCGATTCCCGGCGCCCACCGAGCAGACGTTCACGCTCCAGCAGCAGGTTCTCGAAACTTGCCGGCGGCAGCGGCCGACAGAACAGGAAGCCCTGCAGCACGTCACAGCCCTGCTCGCGCAGGAAATCCAGATGCTCTTCGATCTCCACGCCTTCCGCAACGACCACGCGGCTCAGATTGTGCGCCATGGAGATGGTCGCCTGCACGATCGCCTCGTCGTCCGGGTCGACGCCTATGTTGCGTACGAAGGCCTGGTCGATCTTGATTCGGTCGGCCGGGAAACGCTTGATGTAGTCGAGCGAGGACTGACCGGTGCCAAAGTCGTCGATGGAAATGCTGCAGCCGAGCTCGCGCAGAGCATGCAGCGTCTCGATCAGGTTCGGGATCGACTTCATGCTGATGCTCTCGGTCACCTCGAGCTCGAGCAGGTTTGCGGCCATGCCGGTCTCCTGCAAGACCGCTTCGACGCGCTGCACCAGGCTAGGCTGCCGCAGCTGCAGCGGCGACAAGTTGACGCCGATGCGCAGCGGCAGGTTGAAGCGCTCCTGCCAACGCCGCGCGTCGCGGCAGGCCGCCCGCAGCACCCATTCGCCGATTGGGATGATCAGGCCGGACTCCTCGGCCAGTGGGATGAAGAAGCCGGGGCTGATCATGCCGAGTTCGGGGTGCTCCCAGCGGATCAGCGCCTCCATGCCCACGATATCCTCGCTGTGACCGTCGATCTGCGGCTGATAGAACACGCGCAATTCGCCGTTCTTCTCCGCCTGGCGCAGCTTCGCCTCCAGCGCCAGCCGCTGCTGGTGCGACTCTTCCGGCACGGCGACGTAAACCTGGAAATTGTTGCGCCCCATGCCCTTGGCCGAGTACATCGCGACGTCGGCGTGTTTGAGCAGGCGTTCGGCATCGGTCGCGTCGTCCGGGTAGAAACTGACACCGAGCGACGCGGTGATGTTGAGTTCGAGACCGCCAGCCAGGGCCAACGGCGCTTCCATGGCGCGTACGATCTTCTCGGCGATGCGGACGACATCCTCGCGCTGCACGATGTGGCGCAGGATCAAGGTGAACTCGTCGCCGGCATAGCGTGCCACGGTGTCCGACGCACGCACGCTCCCACGCAGCCGCTTGGCGACGGCCGCGAGGACCTGGTCGCCGACTGCATGGCCGAGCGAATCGTTGATGTTCTTGAAGCGGTCGAGATCGACGAACACCACCGCAAACATCTCGCTGGTGCGGTGCCCTTCGTGAATCGCCGAGTTGAGGCGGTCGTTGAACAGCAGCCGATTGGGCAGGCCGGTGAGCGGATCCTGCAATCCGATGGCACGGCCCTGCTCGCGTGCGTGCCGCAGTTCGAGTTCCAGCGTCAGCGCATACGCCACCACGCGCAGGCCTTCGACCGCAGCGCGATCGTCACCCAGCGCTTCACGGCGCGCGACGAGCAAGGCGCCGCGCTGAATCTGCCGCTCGCCGATCAATGGCAGGCCGACCAGACATTCGAAGTGGCGCGTGCGCACGAACGCGTCGTCGCCCCCATCGCGCCAGGCGCCGGCAGGCTGCACGATCTCCTGGCCAGCCAGCACGCGCCGCAGACTAGCCTCACGCAGGGGATCGGGCGCGACGTCGACCGGGCCGAATCGGTGATAGACCAGCAACGGCTGCGCGTCCCCGCCCTGCTCCGGCGGCAACTCGACCAAAGCCGCGAAATCCAGCGCGAGCCAGTCGATCAGCATGCGCATCGCCGTGTTGATACCGTCCTCGCCCCCGCCACTACGTGCGAAGCGGCCGAGTGCGGCAATCGCCTGCTGGTAGCGGCCGAGTTCGCCGAGTTCGCGGAACACATAGAAATGCACGAGGCGGCCGTCCTGCACGGCCAGCCGCACATGGATGTCGACCGCATAGGTCGTACCGTCCGCGCGGGGTTTGCGGCCGCGCCATTGCACGCTGCCTTCGTGAGCGAGCTTGATGTTGACGTCGACGCGGCGCTCGGGCGACAGCGCCGCGTCGAAATCCTCGACGTGTCCGGCGAGGACTTGCGCGCGCGAATAACCGGAATGCTGTACGAAGGTCGTGTTGACGTCGAGGATGCGACCGTCGGCAGGATCGACCACGATCAGCTCATCGAGGCTGCCATCGAATGCGAACTGGTAACGGTCACTGCCCGGCGCGATCGTGGCGCCGCGCTGGACACGCAGATCGCGCGATGCCAGCGCGGTCCGCAGCAGCGTCGCCGCCGCGTCGGCGTCGGCCGGTCGCGCAATCCACTCGACGACCCCGACGGGCTTGCTGCCGCGACGCCAGCGCGATGCCGTCTGCGTGTCCGCCAGGATACCGATGACCGGCACCGGCGACGCCGGATGGTACTGACGCAGCTCGCTGCATAGCGTGAGCGCATCGGCCGCTTCGTCGTGAAATTCCAGCAGCACCAGATCGATCTGCGGGTCCTGCTCGAGAAAGCTGCGCGCCTGTGCAAGATCGCGCGCGGAATAGATCGCATCGAAGCCCTGTACGTCGAGCGCATCGAACAGGAGGCGTCGATCGTCGCGGCCGGCGGCGACAATCAGCACCGCACCGCGGTTCTCCGGCGTCGGTGTCACTTGATCCAGCGGCCGTCGCGCAGCCGCATCCGCGGCTGCCTCTCATCGTCCGCGGCAAGTCGCTCGAACATGCCGTCCAGCTCCTCGGGCAGCTCGAAGGCGCTGCTGACGAAGACGAGTTTGCGCTCATTCGCGCCCTGCATGCGCGATATGCGTCGCAACAGCACGGTGTCTGCCGACTTCAGGTGCGCGGCAAAACCGCTGAACAAGTAGACGCCGAAATGCATGCTCTGCAACACGTAGCGCAGGGCATCGGTCAGGCGCTTGGAACCGGGCACGTGCAGACCGCTTTCGCGCAGCGAGGCGATGCCGGCGTCCGGCTCCCAGGCATACACGGCGGTGCCGCTGCGCAGCGCGAGCATGCGCATGTGCGCGATCGTCTCGTCGACATTCGCCGTCTCCAGCGCGATCAGATGCTGCGGCGACTGCACGATGCGGTCGAGCAGTTTCTGCGTCAGCGTCGACTCGGATTTGGTCTGTGCCACAAATCCCCTTGCCGGCTGCATTGACCCGGTGTACGGCTTGCCGGGATTATAGCCGTCCCCTCGCCACTTCCCGGAGCTGGTCATGTTCGAAGGCCTGCGTTTCCAGCACTGGCACCCCATACAAGGCGACGACGGCATCGTGGTGCTTGCGCTCAACCGCGCCGGCAGTTCGGTCAATGCGCTATCGCGTGCAGTGCTCGACGAACTCGCGGAGATCGTCGAGCGTCTCTCGTTCGAACCGCCGAAGGGCGTTGTCATCCGGTCGAGCAAGTCGGCCGGCTTCGTCGTTGGCGCCGACCTCAAGGAATTCGCCGGCTACGAGCAGAGCGGCGGCGTGCTCGACGCGATCGAGACTGGCCAGCGGGTATTCCAGCAACTTGCGCGCCTGCGCTGTCCGACGGTCGCTGCGATCCACGGCCACTGCATGGGCGGCGGCACCGAGATGGCGCTGGCTTGCCGCTACCGCGTCGCGGTGCGCGATCCATCGACAAGGATCGGCCTGCCCGAGGTCAAGCTCGGCATCTTTCCGGGTTGGGGCGGCAGCGCGCGGCTGCCGCGCCTGATCGGTGCACCAGCGGCGCTGGAGCTGATGCTGACCGGACGCGCCGCCTCGGCCGAGAACGCGAAGGCGATCGGCCTGGTCGACGCGCTCACTTCAGCGGAACTGCTGGTCGAGTGCGCCAAGGAACTGATCCGCCATCCACGCAAACGTCCGCTGCTGCAACGCGTGACCGCATGGGCAACGAATACCTGGATTGCGCGGCAGGCATTGGCGCCCATGCTGCTCAAGCAGACCGCTGCGAAGGTGCGCAAGGAGCACTATCCGGCCCCGTTTGCGCTGATCGAGGTCTGGCGTCGTGGCGGTGCCAGCATCGCCCAGCGGCTGAAACTCGAGGCACGCGGCGTCGCCAAGCTCGCGGCTACGCCGACCGCGCGCAATCTGATCCGCGTGTTCTTCCTGCAGGAACGCCTGAAATCGCTCGCTGGCAGCGCCGAGCACGGCATCAAGCGTGTGCACGTCGTCGGCGCCGGCATCATGGGCGGCGACATTGCGGCCTGGTGCGCGCTGCGCGGCTTCGACGTGACCCTGCAGGATCGCGAGATGAAATACGTACAGCCGGCACTGGACCGCGCCAGGGAATTGTTCGCCAGGAAGTTGAAGACGCCCGACCTCATCGAGCCGGCACTGGCGCGGCTGAAGACTGATATCGAAGGCGACGGCATTGCATCGGCGGATCTCGCGATCGAGGCGATCTTCGAGAATCTGGAAGCCAAGCAGGCGTTGTACCGCAAGACCGAGCCGACGCTGCAAAGCAGTGCGCTGCTGGCGACGAACACATCGAGCATTCCGCTGGACGAGCTGCGTACCGCGGTTGCGTTGCCGAGCCGCTTCCTCGGCCTGCACTATTTCAATCCGGTCGCGCTGATGCCGCTGATCGAGATCGTGCGCCACGACCAGCTCGACGCCGAGAACGAAAAACGTGCCTTGGCGTTCTGCAAGGCGATCGACAAGCTGCCCGTACCGGTCGCCGGCACGCCCGGCTTCCTCGTCAACCGCATCCTGATGCCGTACCTGCTCGAAGCCGCGCGCGCCTACAGCGAAGGCGTACCCGGTCCGGTCATCGACAAGACAGCCAAGAAGTTCGGCATGCCGATGGGCCCGATCGAGCTGATCGATACAGTCGGTCTCGATGTCGCCGCGTCGGTCGGCAAGGAACTGGGTCCCTTCCTCGGCCTCGACATCCCCGCTGCCCTTGCCGAGCTCGTCGACAGCGGCAAGCGCGGCAAGAAGGACGGCCAGGGTTTCTACGCCTGGGAGAGCGGCAAGCCGAAAAAGCCCGAGGTCGACCCGAACTACGTGGCACCGTCCGATCTCGAGGATCGCCTGATCCTGCCGCTGCTCAATGAAGCCGTCGCCTGCCTGCACGACAAGGTCGTGGACGACGCCGACCTGCTCGACGCCGGCGTGATCTTCGGTACCGGCTTCGCACCGTTTCGCGGCGGCCCGATCCAGCACGTGCGCGACACCGGTGCCGATACGCTGAAGATCAAACTCGATGCGTTGGCGCAGAAATATGGCGAGCGGTTCAGGGCGAGGCCAGGTTGGGATAACGTTGCGCTGAAGGCCTGAGCTCTCAGGAACGGGCCTCGGCACGGCGCCATACATCCTCTCCACTTGCCGTCATTGCCGAGAATGCGGAAGCGCTTTCGCGGGAAGGACGCAAAGGGGTTTCGCAGCGGCGGATTTGCAGGTGCGTCACTTTTTAGCCCACCTCAACTCTTCGCCCATAAATCCTTAGCCAGCCGGACCCCGTCCTCCGCCGGTGCATAGAGTTCATGTACGCGCTTGATCTCGCGGTAGCCAAGCTTGCGGTAGAAGTTGCGCGCCATCGCATTGGTCGCGCGGGCTTCCAGGTAGACGAAGCCGATCCCCGCGGTCAGCGCGCTCGCTTCCAGCCAGTCCATCAGCGCCGCGCCTATCCCCTTGCGCTGGCGCGCCGGGTCGACGCCGAGCAGCAGCAGGTGTGCCTCGTCGTCCTTGTACTGCATCAGGCCGAACCCGCTGAGGCCGCCATGCTCGCGTGCAACGGCCACATTGATTACCGGATCGCGGATCACCCTGAGTATCCGCGGCGGCGTCCAGCGCCAGCCGAGGCCATGTTCGATCAAGTCACGCGACAGCGTCGCGATGCGCGCCGCGTCGGCCGGGACGGCCAGTCCGATGTCGTGTTCCGAAATCATCGTGGCGACATCATGCCGTCATTGCGGCCGGGCGCAAGTGAAACGAGGCCAATCAAAGCGCCGGCGGCGCGTCGCTCTTGGCGAGACCGGAGTGGCGCACGTCCTTGCCGCGCACCAGATACAGCACGAATTCGCACAGATTCTTGCAACGGTCGCCGATGCGTTCGAGCGAGCGCGCACACCACAGGCGATCGAGCTCGGTCGGAATCTGCTCGGGTTGCTGCTGCATCCGCGCCACCAGCACGACGAACAGGCTGCGATAGGTTTCGTCGATGTGGCGATCGCGCCGCATCACTTCGAGCGCCAGCTGCTCGTCCAGCCGCGCGAAGGCGTCCAGCGCACCGCGCAACATGCCGCGCGCAAGACTGCCGAGTTCGGCCAGCGAAGCGGTGACTTCCGCCCCGCTCTCCTCGCCGACCAGCTTCTCGGCCATTTTCGCGATGCGCTTGGCTTCGTCGCCGATGCGTTCGAGATCGGACAGCATCTTCATCACGGCGAGCACGAGTCGCAGATCCGAAGCGGCCGGCTGGCGCCGCGCAAGGATGTAGGCGCACTGTTCGTCGATCGCGACTTCGGCCGCATTGACGCGCCGCTCGCGTTCGCGAATCGCCGCACTCGCTGCCGCGTCGCGTCCTACCAGCACATGCAGGGCGGCTGCGATCTGTTCTTCGACCAGTCCGCCCATTGCCAGCACCTGGCGACGCACGTCCTCGATCTCGCTGTTGAACTGGCGGGAAATATGTTGCGAAAGATGCAATCGATCCATGCTGGCAGTCTACGACGTCCGTATGTCGGAAATTGAAAGAATCACCCGTAGCGACCGGTGATGAAGTCCTCGGTCTGGCGTTCGCGCGGGTTCGTGAACAGCGCATCGGTGTCGCCGAACTCGACCAGACGCCCCTGATGGAGGAACGCCGTGAAATCCGAGACGCGCGCGGCTTGTTGCATATTGTGCGTCACCAGCAGCAGCGTGTAACGCTGCGCGAGTTCGTGCAGCAATTCCTCGAACCGCAGCGTCGCCGCCGGATCGAGCGCCGAAGCGGGCTCGTCGAGCATCAGGATCTCCGGCTCTACTGCGATCGCGCGCGCAATGACGAGTCGCTGCTGCTGGCCGAGCGACAGATGGAATGCACTCTCGTCGAGTCGGGCGGCGACCTCGTCCCACAGGGCCGCCGCCTGCAGTGCCGCCTCGATGCGCTCGTCGAGTTCACGCCGACGCCGTATGCCGAGCAGACGCAACCCGTAGGCGACATTGTCGTGGATCGACAGAGGAAACGGATTCGGTCGCTGGAACACCATGCCGACGCGCCGGCGCAGGTCATGCAGCAACGTGTCCTTGGCGTAGGCGTCGATGTCGCCGACGAGGACACGGCCCTCGACATGCGCGTCGGCGATTTCGTCGTTGAGTCGGTTCAAGCAGCGCAGCAGGCTCGACTTGCCGCTGCCGCTCGGGCCGATCAACGCGGTGATGCGCCGGCGCGGCACGGCGAGATCGACGGCAGACAGGGCCTGCCGCCGACCATAGCGCAGCGACAACGCAAACGTCTGCAATGCGACATCGGCCATGTCCGGCGCGTCCGCGGCTGCGGCGATGTCTGCGGATTCGGGAACAACGCTCAACATCGGTCTCAAGTTTCCAAGGCGCGGTAGCGATCGCGCAGGCGGTTGCGCAACAGGATCGCGGTCAGGTTCAGCACGATCACGACACCGACCAGCAGGCCCGCGCAAGCATACGCGCGCGGAACCCCACGGATCGCATCGGCGCTGGCCAATGCGGCGTCATAAATCGTGAATCCTAGATGCATGAATTCACGCGACGGGTGCAGGTAGGGAAATACGCCATCGACCGGCAGCGCCGGCGCGAGCTTGACCACGCCGACCAACATCAGCGGCGCAACCGCACCGGCGGCGCGAGCCACGGCGAGGATCAGTCCGGTCAGCAGCGCTGGCCGCGCCGCCGGCAGCAGCAATGTCCAGAGTGCCTCGTCGTGCGTCGCGCCGAGCGCGAGTGACCCTTCGCGCAGGCTGGTCGGGATGCGTGCGAGTCCCTCCTCGACGCTGACCACGACGACCGGCAGGGTCAACAAGGCCAACGTCAGCGCGGCCCACAGCAGGCCGCCACCGCCAAACGTCGGCACCGGCAGACGATCGGCGTAGAACAGGCGGTCGATGCCGCCGCCGAGGCCATGCACGAATAGTCCGAGCCCGATCACGCCGTAGACGATCGACGGCACCCCGGCGAGCTGGTTGATCGCAATGCGCACGCAGCGCGCCGCCAAGCCGCGGCGCCGATGCAGATAGATCGCGGTCGCGATGCCGAAGGGCATCACGATCAGGCTCATCAGCAAGACGAGGGTCAAGGTACCGAGCAGCGCGGGCAGCACGCCGCCGATCAGATTCGAGGCGGCCGGCGGCGTCGCCAGAAAGTGTGCGAGGCGGCTGGCGAACACGCCGCAGCGCGCGGCCAGACCGAGTGCATTCGGCTGCAGAATTTCGAGCACTGCGGCCGGAGCCACCGCCGCTGCGAGCAGCACTTCCTCGCCCTCTGCGCTGCGGCGACCGTACAGGCGACGACCGTCGACCAAGGTCAGCATGATCACGTCCACCGGCTGCGAGCGTGCGGCGATGTCGTCGAGGCGCACACGCTGGTAAGCGCCGCCCATGTGTTCCCGTTCGCTCGTGCGGATCGCCAACGCGTCAGTCATGCCGGCTGAATCCGCGGCGACGATCTCACCGAGCAGGCTGCGCCCATCGCGCAATTGCAACTGCTCGACCGCTGCCGGCCAGAAGGGTGCCAGTCCGGCGCTGGCAAGCAGTCCGAACAAGCACAGCATCGCAGCAATGCAGAAGCCGCTGAGGCCGGCCACCAGCCAGGTGCCGGCAGCGCCGTAGCGTCGTGCATTCATGCGGCGTGCGCTGCCGCGTGCAGGCGTCGACGCAGGCGCTCGCGCAAGGCATCCGCCAGCGCGCTCACGCACAAGGTCAGCAACAACAGCAACAGCGCAGCGAGCAAAAGGCCGCGCCAGGCATCGCTCGCCGGTGAGGCTTCCGGCATGCCGAGCGCGAGTTCGGCGCTGATCGAGCGCAGCCCACTCAAGGGATCGAAGCCACCGATCGGTGTATTGCCGCTCGCCATCAACACGATCATCGTTTCGCCGAGGCAGCGCGAAAATCCGAGCAGGCCGGCCGCGACGAGTCCGGAGCCCGCTGCCGGCAGCAACACCGTAGTCAGGGCCTGCCAGCGCGTTGCGCCGAGTGCGAAGGCGGCGTCGGTATGGGCGCGCGGCACCAGAAACAACGCGTCCTCGGATAGCGAGAACACGATCGGGATGCCGGCGACACCCAGCGCGAGACCGACCAGGGCGGCGTTCCACGGACTTGCCGGCACGATCGCCGACGTGGGCTGCCGCGCCGCCAACGCGACAACCAGCGCGACTGCCGCTATCAGCAGCGGCAGCAGCCAGAGTGGCAACCAACCCTCATTGCGCACGCGCGTGCCGAAGGCCATGCCGGCAGCCAGCAGCATCAGCGGGATGATCACGATCAGCGCGAGTACGCTGGCGACGTGCGTCTTCAGCCATGGCGCGAGGGTGGCCGCCGCGATCAGTCCAAGCACGACGGTCGGGACCGCCTCGAGGATCTCCAGCGCAGGCTTGATCCAGGTACGCAAACCAGGCGCGCAGAAATGCGCGGTAAACATGGCGGTGGCGATGCCGAGCGGCACCGCCACCAGCACGCCGCAGGCGCCGGCACGCAAGGTTCCGGCCAATAAAACCTGAAAACGCACCCAAGTCTCAGGTGGCAACCGTGTAGCGGGATTCAGGCCGAACAGCAAAAAAAGTGGAATCGCGAGCAGGCCGAGCAGCACGATGGCGGTGCAGACGCCGACGAAAGCGGCGACCACGCGTTCACGGCGACGCCGCGCACGCGCCGAAGCACGAACGAAGTCGGCGCTGAAGACGGAAGCGTAAGTGGCTGGATTGCCGGACATTCGGGCACGCTAGGTCGTCAATGTGACGGTGTTGTTACAGCTGGCGCCGGCACTGTCATCGATCTGCCACGGCGACGCAATACGCGCTTCAACGACAGCCGCCAGCCTGCGTGAAATCCCCAGTCCGTCCTACGCATGCGCGTCGCAATCGTCACTGAGACCTGGCCACCGGAGATCAACGGCGTCGCCTTGACCGTGCAGTCGCTTGCACGCGGGCTGGCGGGATTGGGTCACACGGTCGAACTGGTGCGTCCACGGCAGGAAGGCGAAGCCGGCGCGGCGTCTGCCGACGGCTACGACCAGGTCATCCTGCCCGGCGCCGCGTTGCCGCGCTATCCGGGCCTGCGCTTCGGGCTGCCGGCACATCGTGCCTTGCATCGGCGCTGGTCGGAGCGCCGTCCCGACGTGCTGTATATCGCCACGGAAGGGCCACTCGGCCTCACCGCGCTTGGTGCTGCGCGCAGGCTCGACCTGCCGGCCTGCACAGGCTTCCACACGCGCTTCGATGATTTCGCACGGCACTACGGTTTTGGCTGGTTGACGCCGATCGTGTTCGCGTATCTGCGCCGCTTCCACAACCGTGCGTCGGCGACCCTGGTGCCGACGACCGAACTGGCAGACTTCCTCGGCGCAAACGGCTTCCGCAATGTGCGCCTGCTGCGGCGCGCGGTCGACACCGAACTGTTCGATCCAGTGCGGCGCGACGAAGCGTTGCGTGCCGAATGGGGTCTCGCGCGCGACGACCTCGCGGTGATCCATGTGGGCCGCATCGCGCCGGAAAAGAATCTCGAACTCGCCGTGCGCGCATTCCGGGCGATCCAGCTGGAACAGCCGCGCGCCCGTCTCATCATCGTCGGCGACGGCCCGGCCCGAGCCGGCCTCGCCGCACAACATCCGGATATCGTCTTTACCGGCATCCGCCGCAACGAGGAACTCGCACGTCACTACGCCAGCGGCGACTTGTTCGTCTTCCCGAGTCTGACCGAGACCTTCGGCAACGTGACGCTCGAAGCGCTCGCATCCGGCGTGCCGGTAGTGGCCTACGACTATGGCGCCGCGCGCGAGCACATCCATGACGGCAACGCCGGCACGCGCGTGCCGCTCGGTGACGCTGACGCGTTCGTCGCCGCCGCTGTGGCGATGGCCGCGCGCATCGCTCGCGACACGAATGCGAGCACTTCGCGGCTGCGCCTCGCCGCACGCGCGACCGTAGCGGCATTGAGTCCGGCCAGCGTCTCCACCCATTTCGCTGATCTGCTCGGCGCGCTTGCATTGCGGAGGGCGGCATGACGACCTGGCAACGCCTCGAAGTCGGCAGCGGCGAACGCCGCCTCTGCCTCGCCATGAACCGATGGGGCACATCGCGCGCGCTGACGCGGTTCTTCAGCGTGATCAGTCGGCTCGGCGACGGCGTGTTCTGGTACACGCTGATTGGACTGCTGGCGCTGTTCGGCGGTCTGCGTGGGGTGCACGCGGCGCTGCACATGGCGTGCGTCGGTATCGTCGCCGCAACGCTGTATCGAACCCTGAAGCGCTGGACCCGTCGCCCGCGACCGTTTCGCACACATGCGGACATCACGGCGTATCTCGCACCGCTGGACGAGTTCAGTTTCCCCTCCGGACATACCCTGCACGCGGTCAGCTTCACGCTGATCGCGATCGCCTACTTTCCGCTACTGGCGCCGCCGCTGCTGGCGTTCACCGTTCTGGTGGCGATGTCGCGCGTCGTACTCGGCTTGCATTATCCGAGCGATGTGCTGGCGGCGACGCTGCTCGGGTGCGCTCTGTCAGGCTGCTCGCTTTGGCTGGTGCCCGCCGGCTGATCGACGCCGGAATTCGCGAAGGCCATGCCCGTGGCGAGGCGGAATGCGGATGGGCCGCTGCGAGTGCCCGATCGTCCCCCTGCCCTGATCGACTGCCTGCTAGACAGCATCGTGTGTCCTCGCCCCGTCGCGGCGCCCGATCGCCGCAAGCTGATCGCCGCGTTCATGTGCAACGTTTCGTGGCACTCGCCAGACGCACGCGCCGGCTACAGCGTCTCGACGCGAGCCTGCACAACGGGCGGTCGCAGCTGTGCAAGCCAGTCATTCGCGTTGGCAACCTGCGCCTCGCGCTTGAACGCATCGAGCGCTGCGAGATCGAGTTCGGCGATCGCCCAGTCGGCATTCTCGGCCGCCTGCACTTGCACGCCATCGGAAGGAAAGCCGCGATCAATCGGCGTGTAGATCGTCGCGCGGCCCGTGTTGACGTCGAGTGCCGGGCTCCATGCCGCGTCGCCCGCGGTCACTGCACAGGCGACGAAGACCTGGTTCTCCAGTGCGCGCGCCTGGCACCCGACACGCACGCGGTTCGCGCCGGCCGCCGTGTCCGTGCAACTCGGCACCAGGATCATGCGTGCGCCGGCTTCCACCTGGGCGCGGGCGTAGAGTGGAAATTCGATGTCGTAGCAGATATCGATGCCGACGCGGCCAAATGCGGTGTCGAACACCTTGAGTTCATCGCCGGGAACGATGACGCCGGCGCTGCGCTCGAAACCCGTCAAGGTCAGCTTGTCCTGGAAGGCAACGTGTCCCTGCGGCGAAACGAAGTACGCGCGATTGCGGTAGCGAGCGCCATCGATATCGAGCAGGAAGCTGCCGGCGACCAGATAGATCGAGTGCTTTTGCGCCAGCTCGCGGGCGAGCGCGACATACGCAGCGTGATGCGTCTGCAGTCCGGCCAGCGAGCGAAGAAAGTCAGCGCGCTCGGCGTGGCCGAGAATCGCGGCCGCTTCGAGCGCAAGATACTCGGGCAGCACGAGCAGCTGCGCGCCGGCGCGCGCGGCGTCGGCCACGCGAACGCTCACGCGCTCGGCGAACGCCGTGAAATCGTGCGGCTCACCGATGGTGTACTGGGCCGTTGCGAGCTTCAGTTTCACTTTGAATCCAGTGGGCGCAGCCAGAAGCGCAGGTGGTGGCAGCTCCCCATATCGTGGCCGATCTCCTGCCATTCAAGCTGGCAGAACATGTCGTCCTGTCGCGCATAACCGCGCTTGTTCCAGAACACGTCGTTTGGCCGAAAACCTGCCGGTTTGCGCAGATCTTCCGCATTGCGCTCGACCGCGCAGAACGCGGTCAGTGCAAAACGCCCAAGCCTGCGTGCGTATGCTTCGCGTTCGTCGAAGAAGCGATGACCGAGGCCGTGGCCGCGGTACTCCTTGAGCAGCACCGATTCACCGAAATAAAACACATCGCCGAGCGCGATACCGCGATCGAGGAACGGCTGCTGGAACGCCGCGGTCTCGTCGGTCAGGGGAATTCCGGTGGAGGCGCCGATCACGCGCTCGCCATCGAACGCGAGCACGAACAGGCTTTCCGGCGACTGCGCGTAGGTCGCGAGGTAGTTCTTCTCGTACGCGTGGTCACCCGCGTAGAGATACGGCCAGTCGCGGAACACCGCGATGCGTAAATCCGCCACCGCATCGAGATGCGGCGTGATGTCGGCGCCGGTGAACGTTTGGACCTTGATCATTGGGTTAACTTAGCTGCTCGTGGGCGCTTCGGTAAAGCAGCCGACCGACGCGGCAGACGCTCAAACGGGACGCTGCTGCAACCAGCGCGCGGCGCCCTCGCCCGCCACGCGCCCGCTCGCGAAACAGGCGGTCAGCAGATAGCCGCCGGTCGGCGCTTCCCAGTCGAGCATCTCGCCGGCGACAAAAGTGCCTTGCAGGCCTTGCAGCATCAAGTGCTCGTCGAGCGCTTCGAGGCGCACACCACCTGCACTGCTGATGGCTTCGTCCAAAGGGCGCGCGCCCAGCAGACGCAGCGGCAGCGATTTCAGAGCCGCAGCGACACGCGCCGCGTCCTGCTGATGCTGCTTCGGCAGCATCTCGTACAACAAGCCGGCCTTGACGCCTTCAATGCCTGCGCGGCGGCGCAGATGTTCGCTGAAGGAGCGTCCGTCGCGCGGCTGCGCAAGATCGCGTACAAGGCGGTCGGCGGCGCGGCCGGGCACGAGATCGAGGCGAATTTCGGTGGCGCCGTGTGCGGTGATCGCGTCGCGCAGGCGCGCGCTCAACGCGTAGATCAAACTGCCTTCGACGCCGTTTGCGGTGATGACGAATTCGCCCTGTTGGCGCATCGCCTTGCCATTGCCATCAAGCCATTCGATGGCAACCGGCTTCAACGGATGACCTGCGAAGCGCTGCGCGAAGTGCGTCGTCCAGTCGACATTGAAGCCGCAGTTCGATGGCGTCAGCGGCGCGATGTCGACACCGCGCTGCGCAAGCGTCGATACCCAGCCACCGTCGGAACCGAGCACCGGCCAACTGCCGCCGCCGAGGGCGAGCTCGACGGCGTCCGCGTGCTCGCGCTTTTCGCCCTCGGCATGCGCGAAGCGCAGCGTGCCATCGGTGTGCCAACCCAGCCAGCTATGATGCATGTGGAAACGCACGCCACTGGCGCGCAGACGACGCAGCCAGCCGCGCAACAAGGGAGCGGCCTTGAGATCGCCGGGGAAGACGCGGCCCGAACTGCCGACGAACGTCTCCACGCCGAGGTCGCGCGCCCAGACGCGCAACGCGTCTGCATCGAAATTCCGCAGCCAGCGCGCAACCTCGGCCTGACGCGCACCGTAACGCGTGATGAAGGTCGCGAAGGCATCCGAATGCGTGAGGTTCAAGCCACCCTTGCCGGCGACCAGGAACTTGCGCCCGACCGAGCCCATGCGGTCGTAGACGTCGACCTCGACACCCGCAGCGCGCGCGACCTCGGCCGCCATCAAGCCAGCCGGACCGCCGCCGATGACGGCGAGCTTGGGCGCTGGCAGCGTGTCAGCCGCCAACCTGGGCGATCCAATCCTGCAGGTTGTAGTAGTTCGTCACGCGCGCGATGCGGCCATCCTTGATGTCGAAGAACGCCCCGCCCGGCAACTCGTATTTCTGCCCGCGCGCCGGCGGCAAGCCTTCGTCGCTGGCCTTGTAGGTGCCGTGCACGACGTATTCGGCGGCTGCGCGCGCACCGTCCGGCGTGGAACTCACGACGATGTCGGTGAGTTGCTCGGAATAGCTCTTGTCCATGCGCGCAAGAAACGCGCGGAACGCAGGGCGACCTTTCTCGCGCGCACCCTGATTGAGGTCATGCACGACGTCTTCGGCAAAATGCGCGAGCATCGCTTCCCAGTCGCCGCGATTGAACGCGGCGTAGTAGTTCTCGATCAACGCAATCGTTTCCTGCAGGGCCATGCGGGCTACCTCGGTGAGGTGAAGGGAATTCGTTATGGTAGCAATCGCGTCAAGCCGCGTCGGCCGCGCGCATCCAATGCGCGCCGCCGACGCCGCGGCATCGGGTCGCAGCCGCCACTGGAACGAGCGCGCCCGAAACGGCTGCCGATCGTCATCCGCCCTGCTGCTTGATCCAATCGTCGATCACGCGTTCGAGCAAGGCCAGCGGCAGTGCGCCATGGGTGAGTACCTGGTCGTGGAACGCGCTGAGCGTGAACTTCGGCCCAAGCGCCTGCTTCGCCTTTTCACGCAGCTCGAGGATCTTCAGCATGCCGGCCTTGTACGCCAACGCCTGCCCGGGATCGACGAAATAGCGCTCGATCTCGGCCGTCACGTCGGACTCCGCCATGCCGGTGTTCTCCATCATGTAGGCGATGGCCTGCTCGCGGCTCCAGTGCTTGTAGTGGATGCCGGAATCGACGACCAGGCGCACCCCGCGCATCATTTCGTCGCGCAGGCGACCCAGATTGTCGAGCGGGTCCTTCTCGAAGCCGAGCTCCCACGCGAGCCGCTCCGAGTACAGCGCCCAGCCTTCGGCATACGCGGTGAACGGCAGCACGCGGCGAAAGAACGGCACATCCTTGAGTTCCTGCGCGATCGAGATCTGGAAATGATGCCCCGGGATGCCTTCGTGATAGGCCAAGGTGCGCATCGCAAATTTGGGCGTCTCGTCGGTATCGCGCATGTTCGCGAAAAACGTGCCGGGGCGCGTGCCGTCGAATGAACCCGGCTCGTAGTAAGCCCCGGGTGCGGTCTTCTCGGCGAACTCCGGCACCGCCTTCACCTGCACGCCGAGTTTCGGACGCACGTCGAACGCTTCGCCAAGGCCGCCATTGACCTCGTCGAGGATCGCCTGGTACTGCTTCAGCATGGCCGCCTTGCCTTCCGGCGTGTTCGGGAACGTCGAGCCGGGCGTGTGCGCGAGCTGCTGCACGCGTGCGCCGATGGCGCCCTCGACCAGACCCTGGTCCTTGAGGATCGCGTCCATCTCGGTCGTGATGCGTGCGACTTCGGCAAGGCCGAGCGTGTGCACCTGTTCCGGCGTCATCTGCGTGGTCGTGTGCATGCGCACACACCAGGCATAGTAAGCGTCGCCGTCGGGCAGGCTCCAGGCGCCTTCGTTGCGCTGGGCCTTCGGCTGCAAGGCGGTGAAGTAGTCGATCAGCGAGTGGTAGGCCGGATAAACGCTGTTCTGCACCGAAGCCGCGACGCGCGCGAGCAGCGCATCACGATCCGCCTGCACGAGCTTTTCCGGCGCGATCTTGTCGAGCTTCTCCTTGAAGCTCGTGTACAGCATGTTCTGCTGCACCGGTGCGCCGACGAAGCCGGTCATCTGCTTGAGCACGCCATCGACCGTGAATTTCGGCGGCAGCACGCCCTTCGCCTCGCGCAGCCTGAGTCCCTCGATCACCTGATCGAATTTCAGCGGAAACTTGTCGAGGCGCGCGATATACGCGTCCGCATCGTGGCGGTTGTTGACCTGATGCGTCTGCGCCATGAAGCTCGGCAGGCTGGACTGGATACCGGCCAGTTGGTTGACCGGAAAGTCATGATCGCGAAAGCGGTCGCCTTCGACTTGGATCGTCAGGAAATAGTCGAGCACGTCATACGACAGCTGGCCGTCGCGATCGAGCGCGTTGCGGTCGTAGCGATGCAAGGTCTCGACATCCTGCTTGATCATCTGCGCCATGGCCGACTCGTGTGCGGGCGAGGCGTCGTCGAGCTTGTCGCTGTAGAAATCCGCCCACGCAGGAAGGATGCGCATATTGCTCAGCAGCTCGGGACTTTGCAGCGCGAACTGGCCGAACACGCGCCCGTAGAACCAGTCGATCTTGTAGGGCGTGAAGTACCAGACATGCACGAAGATCGCGCCGACCAGCACGACAGCCAGCACGAGCAGGCGCAACAGCCACTTCAACAGACTTCGCATCGACGCATCCCCCTGGAAAAGCGGCAGGTTAACTCGTCTGCGCGAATAGGGCATTGCGCCGTCGCTACAACCCCTTGTGTCAGCTTACGGATTGCTAACGGCGCTTCCTTCCTTTTTCCACACTCGCTGCACCCTCCTTACGCCGTGCTGGCCTAAGCTGGTCGCCGTCGAATCCATCGACACCCGCAGAGGAAACGCAATGCTCTGAAGCCCTGCCGTCGTCCGGAATTCGACTTCGGACCGGCACCCCGTCACGCCCCACCCCGCCCTGCCCACTCCCTCGTGCGGATCGGAAGGCGATAACGACGTCCCTGGCCGATGCATCGTTCACGATGCCCTCTCCCCAACGTCATCCGGCTGCCAGCCCTCCCCAGCCTCCGGCAGCCACGATGCATCGGCCGTTTTTTTCATCCCTGGATTTTCCTGACCGTCGCAATGCCGGTTGCCAGCCATGGCCGAAGCCGCCGAACCGCCGCTGCCATGTTGGCGAGCCCTCGCAGACACGCCGTCGGCATAGCCGCCTTCTCGGACGGGCAATAGGCGCCATACACTGCACGGATGGCTGGATCACCATCGGCAAGGAACCCCTCATGAAAGTCGCACTGTTCGGCGCCAATGGCCATCTCGGCGGCGCCATCCTCCATGAAGCGTTACAGCGCGGCCACGACATCGTTGCGATCGTGCGCGATCCACAACGTCTCGCGCTCGAGCATCCCAAGTTGACGGTCGTTGCAGGCAACGCGGGCGACGCCGCCAGCTTCGCCCGCGCCATCGCGGGCGCCGATGCCGTGGTTGCCAGCCTGTCGGGACGCCGCGATGCCGATGCCGGCGCCGTTCCACGGAATGCACGCGTGCTGCTCGACGCCCTGCCAAAAGCCGGTGTGGGTCGACTGATCTGGGTCGGAGGTGCCGGCAGCCTCGAAGTCGCCCCCGGCGTCAGGGTCGTCGACGACCCTGGCTTCCCGCCGGCCTGGAAACCCGAGTCGCTCGCGCAGGCCGAAGCGCTACAGGTATTTCGCACATCGGACGCCGCAGTCGACTGGACCTACGTCAGCCCCGCCGCCCAGATCGAACCCGGCGAGCGCAGCGGTCACTACCGGTTGGGCGGCGACCAGTTGCTGGTCGATGCCCATGGAGTCAGCCGCATCACGATCGCGGACTACGCAGTCGCCGTGCTCGATCGCGTCGAAAAAGACGACGCGCGACGCATGCGAGTCACCGTCGCCTACTGAGCCAGAGTCGCGCATCGCTTACTCGTGGTCGTGCGCCGGCGCTTCCTCTGCATGCCCATGATCGTCGGCATGCCCACCGGCTTGGCCGTGCTCTTCGTGATGGTCGTGATCGTCTTCGCCACCGCCATGATGATGACCGCCACTGGCTACGACCTCGTCGTGATACTGCTCGGCTGTCAGCTGTGGCAGCGTTCGCGCGAACGCGACCAGTCCCCAGATGTACTGATCCTCCAGGCTGCGGCCCCAGGCCGGCATCGCGCTCATCTTGA
>JBDTYM010000077.1:0-18470 GCA_040005635.1 Dokdonella sp.
GCCACACCTTGAACCTCAAGGATGCCGACATCCAGGCGCTGATCGCGACCGTCAGCGAGATCACCGGCAAGAACTTCATCATCGGACCGAACGTGCAGGGCAAGGTGACGGTCGTCTCGGCGCGACCGATGCTGCCCGACGAGATCTACGACGTATTCCTCTCGGTGCTGCGCGTGCACGGCTTCGCCGCGGTGCCGTCCGGCAGCATGGTGAAGATCGTGCCGGAAGTGGCCGCGCAGCAGGATGGCTCGGCCGGCGTCGATGGTACGCGCGAGCATTCGGCCGACGAGCTGGTCACGCAGATCGTGCCGGTCAAGCATGTCACTGCGGCGGAGCTGGTGCCGATCCTGCGCCCACTGATGCCGCAGGGCGGCCAGCTGATCGCGCATGCGGCGTCGAATTCGCTGGTGGTGTCCGATCGCGCCGGCAATGTGCGACGACTCGTCGACATCATCCAGCGGATCGATACCGTCTCGGATGCACAGGTCGAAGTGATCCCGCTGGCGCATGCGAGCGCCGCCGAACTCGCACGCACGCTGACCACGCTCGCCGACGACAAGACCGCGCAGGCGAATGGCGAGAACACGCGCGTGTTCGCCGATACGCGCACGAACTCGATCCTGCTCGCCGGTGCCAAAAGCGGGCGACTGAGAATGCGCGCGCTGATCGCGCATCTGGACACGCCGCTCGACAGCGGCGGCGACACGCAGGTGATCTATCTGCACTACGCGAACGCGAAGGACCTGGTGCCGATCCTGCAGGGCGTCGCGACGACCTTGTCCGGCGTCGCGCCGCCGACCGCGCTGAAGACCGGCGAGAGCGGCGGCGGTGGCGCGGCTTCGCCAGCGACGATCCAGGCGCATGCGGAAACGAACGCACTGATCATCAGCGCGCCGCCGGCGATCTTCCGTTCGTTGGCTGCGGTGGTGCGCCAGCTCGATATCCGCAGGAACCAGGTGCTGATCGAGGCGGTCATCGCCGAGGTGTCTGATCAAACCGCGAGCGATCTCGGCGTGCAATGGCAGCTGCCCGCGAGCAACCATGTCATCGGCGGCACCAATTTCACCAGCCCCAATTATCCCGGCAACAACATCCTCGCAGCGTCGACGGCGCCGAACGGAATCGGCAATGGTTTCAACCTGGGTTACGTCGCAGGTTCGGTGACGGTGGGCGGACAGAAGATCCTTCAACTCGGCGCGCTGGTCAGCGCACTGCAGAGCGACGGCAAATCGAACATCCTGTCCACACCGTCCGTGCTGACGCTGGACAACCAGGAAGCGCAGATCAAGGTCGCGCAGGAAGTGCCGTTCCTGACGGGCCAGTACACGACCAACGCCAGCTCGACCACGACCGGCGGCACGACGCCGACCAACGGCATCACCAATCCGTTCCAGACGATCGAACGCAAGGACGTCGGTCTCACGCTGAAGGTGAAGCCGCAGATCAACGAGGGCGAATCGGTGCGCCTGGACATCCATCAGGAAGTCTCGTCGCTGGCGCCGCCGGTGACCGGCGCGGTCGACTTGATCACGAACAAGCGCGAGTTGACCACCAGCGTGCTGGTCAAGGACGATTCGCTGCTCGTGCTCGGCGGTCTGATCGACAACCAGCTCAAGGACAACGTGCAGAAGGTGCCGGGCTTCGGCGACATTCCGCTGCTCGGCAACCTGTTCCGCTATCGCACGAGCAGCCGCCAGAAGAGCGACCTGATGATCTTTTTGCATCCGAAGATCCTGCGCGACGCGGCGACCGAAGCCTCCGTGTCGAGCGAAAAATACAATTACATGCGCACCGAGCAGTTGCAGATGCGTCAGGAGGACTGGCCGATCACCTCGCCCGCGCAGCGCCCGATGCTGCCCGAGGTGCACGATTTCCTCGCCAGCCCGACCCTCGACGGCCAGCCCGACCTGGTCAAGCCGACGCCGCTGCAACCGCCGCCGGCGTCGACGCCACCGCGCCGATGAGCGAGGTTGCTGCAGCGAAGCCGGAAGCGCGCCCGGCGCGGCCGAGTTTCGGCTTCGCGCGCCGTCACGGTGTCGCGCTGACCGGCTGGCATGGCGGCGTCGCCCAGATCACCTGCCGTCCCGGCGTGCGCGCCGACGTGCTGGCGGAACTGCGCCGCCATCTGGGCGCGCCGCTTGCGTTCACTTCGCTGGCGCCGAGCGAGTTCGAGCGCCTGTTGCGCGATCTGTACGAACAGGGCGACGACGCGCGCGCGATGGTTTCCGATCTCGATGAGCGGCTCGATCTGAAAACGCTCGCCGACGAACTGCCCGAGCCCGAGGACCTGCTCGAGAGCGAGGACGATGCACCGATCATCCGCCTGATCAACGCGCTGCTGACCGAGGCGGTCAAGGAAGGCGCTTCGGACATTCACATCGAGCCGTACGAGAACCGCCTCGTCGTGCGCTTCCGCATCGATGGCGTACTGCGCGAAGTGCTGGCGCCGCAGAAGGCGATTGCCAGCGCGGTGGTCAGCCGCATCAAGGTCATGGCCAAGCTCGACATTGCCGAGCGACGCCTGCCGCAGGATGGCCGCATCGGTCTGCGGATCGCCGGTCGCCCGGTCGATGTGCGCGTGTCGACCATTCCGGCCGGCCGTGGCGAGCGCGTCGTGCTGCGTCTGCTCGACAAGCAGGCTGGCAAGCTCGATCTCGTCCAGCTCGGCATGGACGACAGCGCGCGCACGCGACTGGAGGATCTGATCTCGCGGCCGCATGGCATTCTGCTCGTCACCGGCCCGACCGGTTCGGGCAAGACGACGACGCTGTACGGATCGCTGCTGAAGCTCAATGACGCTTCACGCAACATCATGACGGTCGAGGATCCGATCGAGTACTACCTCGACGGCGTTGGCCAGACCCAGGTCAACACCCGCGTCGACATGACCTTCGCGCGCGGCCTGCGCGCGATCCTGCGCCAGGATCCGGACGTCGTCATGGTCGGCGAGATCCGCGACTTCGAAACCGCCGAAGTCGCGGTACAGGCGTCGCTGACCGGCCATCTGGTGCTGTCCACCCTGCACACCAATTCCGCGGTCGGCGCGATGACTCGTCTGCGCGACATGGGCGTCGAACCGTTCCTGCTGTCGTCGAGTCTGATCGGCGTGCTCGCGCAGCGCCTCGTGCGCGTGCTGGATCCGGCCGTGCGTGAAGCGTATTCCGCCACGCCGGCAGAGCTCGTCGCGTTCGGCAAGCCGGCCGATACGCAGGTGACGCTGTATCGTCCGCGCAGCGATCTGGCGGTCTCGACCGGAGCGCGCCACGCCGGCTATCGCGGTCGCACCGGACTCTACGAGCTGGTCGCGATCGACGAAACGATGCGCCGGCTGATCCACGAAGGGGCCTCCGAGGCCGCTCTCGAACGCCAGGCGCGCACGCGCACGACCTCGATCCTCGAGGATGGCTGGCGCAAATGCGTCACCGGCATCACCTCGACCGGGGAAGTACTGCGTGTGACGCGCGAGGAGTGAGGTGAGGTTTCGCCACGGTGCAAGCAGGCCCGAATGAGCGACGCGTCTTGGGTGTTGCTGCCTGGCCTCGACGGCAGTGGTTGTCTGTTCCAGTGGTTCTTACCTTATCTCAGCAGCCAGGCGAGCATCGTCCGCTACCCGGCCGAGCCGGGCTGGCAGATCGAGGACTATGCGCAGTACGCTCTCGCCGCAATACCACCCTCGCAACGCTGCATCGTCATTGCCGAATCGTTTTCCAGCCCGATCGCGCTGCGCCTCTTAAGGCAACGTCCCGACATCGCCGGGCTCGTTCTCGTGGCGAGCTTCATTCGATGCCCTCATCCGCTGCTCAAATACGCACCGACGCGCGCGCTGGGATATCTGCGCCGCCTGCTGCGCTCGCGCGCTCTGTTGCGCGCCCTGTGTCTGGGATGGAGCGCTTCTGGCGAGAAGATAGATGCGTTGCAGACCGTGATCGACGCGATCTCTACGCCCGTACTCGAAGCGCGGCTTACGCTATTACGCGAGTTGGATGCAGCTGACGATCTGCATGCGGCCGCGGTGCCGGTCCTGTTCCTGAATGCTGCGCGCGATCGACTGGTAATGGCGCGGATCGAGCCGCCCGACCGTGGCGAATGTATGCGCGCGGTATCGATTGACGCACCTCATTTCCTGCTTCAAGCGTGTCCGGCGGCAGCATGGCAGGCCATCGAGTCATGGCAGCGCGGGTTGAATGCATGACATCGTCCGTAGATTTCGTTGAAGAAGGCATACTGTCGACCGACCAGCGCGACTTCGAGCGTGATCACTGGAAGAATACGCAGCTGCTCCCCCGCCTGCTCCTCTCTTATTAAATGCCCGCCTTCGCCTACCAGGCTCTCGACGCCAGCGGCAAGACCCAACGCGGTGTCCTGCAGGGCGATACCGCGCGTGCGGTGCGCGGCGCCTTGCGCGAGCGCGGCCTCAATCCGCTAACCGTGGAGGAGGTGCGCGAAGGCAACGAGCGCACGCGCCACGCTTTCTCGCGCCGCGGCCTCGGCAGCATGCAGCTCGCCCTGCTGACGCGCCAGTTGGCGACTTTGATTGGCGCCGGCCTGCCGATCGACGAAGCGCTCGGTGCGCTGTCGGAGCAGGCCGAAAACGAGCGTCAGCGCGGCTTGACGGTGAGTCTGCGCGCACGTGTGATGGAGGGCGCAAGCCTGGCGCAGGCGCTCGCTGAATTCCCGGAAAGTTTTCCGGAGATCTTTCGCGCCACCGTCGCCGCCGGCGAACAGTCTGGACGCCTGGAAATCGTGCTCGACAAGCTGGCCGACTATGCCGAGGCGCGCGATGCGCTGAAGCAGAAGATCCTCGCGGCGCTCGCGTATCCTTTATTGCTGACCCTGGTCGCGGTCGCTGTCGTCACCGGCCTGTTGACCTGGGTCGTGCCGCAGATCGTCGGCGTGTTCCAGAACCTGCATCAGGCCCTGCCGTGGGCGACGCGCGCGCTGATTGCCCTGTCCGGCTTTCTGCGCGCATGGGGCTGGCTGCTCCTGCTCGTGCTGATTGCTGCCCTGATCGCCGCGCGTATTGCACTGCGCACCGACGCGATGCGCTATCGCTGGCATGAAATACTGTTGCGTCTGCCCCTGGTCGGCCGCTTGACGCGCGCGGCGAATACCGCGCGTGCGACGCGCACCCTGGCGCTGCTTGCCGACAGCGCGGTACCGCTGCTGGACGCGCTCGGCATTGCCGCGCAGGTGGTGCCGAATCTGCCGATGCGCGAGGCGCTCCGGCGGGCTGCGTTCAAGGTGCGCGAGGGCAGCGCCTTCTCGCGCGCGCTCGGCGAGAGCGGGCAGTTCCCTCCGGTCGCGTTGCGCCTGATCGCGAGCGGCGAACGCTCCGGCGAACTGCCGCGCATGCTCGGTGAAGCCGCCGCGCAGCAGCAGCGCGAACTCGACCGTTGGTTGACCGCGCTGACTGCCGTACTCGGGCCGGCGGTGATTCTCGCCGTCGGTGCGATGGTCCTTTTCATCGTGCTGGCAATCCTGCTTCCGATCTTCAATTTGAATCAGATGGTGAAGTAGTGTGCGGCATCGCCGGTTGCTGGGAACCCGAACGCCGCCGCGACACCGATGCGTTGAGTGCGCTCGCCCAACGCATGGGCGATGCCCTGCGTCATCGCGGGCCGGATGACGAAGGCGTCTGGGTCGAGGCGGCGGCCGGCCTCGCGCTGGCGCATCGACGGCTTGCGATCGTCGACCTGAGTCCACTCGGTCATCAGCCGATGCACTCGGCGGATGGTCGGCATGTGCTCGTGTACAACGGTGAAATCTATAATTTTCAAGAGGTGCGCAGCACGCTGATCGCGCGCGGTCACGCGTTCCGCGGCCACTCCGATACCGAGGTGCTGCTGGCGGCGATCGTCGAATGGGGCATCGAGGGCGCGCTCGCGCGCTGCGACGGCATGTTCGCGTTCGCGCTGTGGGATCGCGCCGAGCGGCGCCTCTGGTTCGCGCGCGATCGCGTCGGCAAGAAGCCGCTCTACTACGGCCGCACCCGCCATGGGTTGGTGTTCGGTTCCGAACTGAAGGCGTTGCTGTGCCACCCGGACTTCGATCCGCGCATCGACCCGGCAGCGCTCACCCAGTTGCTGCGCTACGACTACATCGCGGCGCCGCGCTCGATCTATCTGGATGCGCGCAAGCTCGAAGCCGGGCATCTGGTCTGTTTCGACGCCGCAGCGCTGCACACATCCGATTGGCCGGCGCCGCGCGCCTATTGGGACGCGCCAGCGCGCATCCGCGCGGCAGCCACGCAACGATACACCGGTGACGAGACGGCGGCGCTGCAGCGCCTCGACGATCTCCTGCGCGACGCGGTGCGCCTGCGCCTGCACGCGGACGTTGCCGTCGGCCTGTTCCTCTCCGGTGGCACCGATTCTTCGCTGATCGCCGCGCTGGCTCAGCAGGAGAGTGCGCAACCGGTGCAGAGTTTCACGATCGCATTCACCGATCGCCGCGACATCGACGGCGTCTATGCGCGCGCGATCGCCGAGCGGCTCGGTACGCGGCACACCGAATTTGCCGTCGGCGGCGCGGACGCGCTCGCGCTGGTTCCGCGTCTGGCTGAAATCTACGATGAGCCGTTCGCCGACGTCTCGATGCTGCCGAGCGTACTGGTCGCGCAGCTCGCGCGCGCGCAGGTCAAGGTCGCCCTGTCCGGCGACGGCGGCGACGAGCTGTTCTTCGGTTACTCGCGTTACTTGCGCGCGCTGCGCAACCTGCGCTGGCAGGCGCGGCTGCCGCGGTCGGCACGGCGGCTGATCGGACGATGGCTCAGCCGCGGCGACCTCGAAAGCGCGCGCACCGGCGGCCTGCAAACGGTCGGCATGGAGCTGACGGCGGAGGGCATCGATGGCATCTATTTGAACCGGATCAGCCGCTGGCGTGCACCGGCGCGCGTGGTGGTTGGCGGCGTCGAACCGTCGACGGCCTATACCTCGCATCTGCTCGCCGACGCGCCGCTGTCGGCGGCCGAGCGCATGATGAGTCTGGATTTCCTGTGCTACCTTCCCGAAGACATTCTCGTGAAGCTCGATCGCAGCGGCATGTCGACCGGTCTGGAAGCGCGCTCGCCGCTGCTCGATTCGCGCGTGGTGGAATTCGCCTGGTCGCTGCCGGATGCATTGAGGGTGCGCGAGCAGGAACCGAAGCATTTGCTGAAGTCCCTGCTGCGCCGTTATCTGCCGGATGAGCTGGTCGATCGGCCGAAGGCGGGTTTCGGCGCGCCGGTGGGTGCCTGGCTCAGTGGTCCGTTGCGCGAATGGGCCGGCGACCTGCTGTCCGAGGAGCGTCTGCGACGCGATAATCTGCTGGATGCGTCGGCGGTTGCGCGACGCTGGAACGCGTTCAAGGACGGCGAACGCAAATGGCATACGCATCTGTGGAGCATCGTGATGTTGCAGAGCTGGCTCGATTGGCAGCGGAACTTCCGTGCCGCACAGGTGCGCGCATGAGCGATGCCGTCGCAGTCGACGCCGAGCGCGGCCGACGCCGATCGGGGTCGTCGACGTGATTCGCTTCGACAAGGTCGGCAAACGCTATGCCTCCGGCCACGACGCGCTCAGCGATCTCAGTTTCGAGGTGGCTGCCGGCGAGATGGTCTTCGTGACCGGTCATTCCGGCGCCGGCAAGAGCACGCTGCTGAAGCTGATCGGGCTGGTCGAACGGCCGACGCGCGGCCAGGTCGTCGTCAATCATGCCGATCTGGCGCGCGTGCGCCGGCGTAGCGTGCCGCACGCCCGTCGCGGCATCGGCATGGTGTTCCAGGATCATCGCCTGCTGACGGATCGCACCGTGTTCGACAACGTCGCACTGCCGCTGCTGATCGCCGGGGTCGCGCGCGAGGAAATCGGCAAGCGCGTGCGTGCGGCGCTCGACAAGGTCGGCTTGCTGGCCAAGGAGAAGGCAGCGCCGGTCACGCTGTCGTCCGGCGAGCAGCAGCGGGTCGGCATCGCGCGTGCGATCGTCGCCAAGCCGCCGGTGATCATCGCGGACGAGCCGACCGGCAATCTCGATCCGCAGCTGTCGGCCGAGATCATGGCCCTGTTTGCCGAATTCGGCCAGGTCGGTACCACCGTGCTTGTCGCCAGTCACGATCTGATGCTGGTGCGCCGCCTCGGCAAGCGCGTGCTGGTGCTCGATCACGGTCGTCTGATCGATGATTTCCGGCCCCAGGGAAAGCCGGCATGAGCCGGACGATCGCACGCAACGTGCGCAAGACCTCGCCAACGCCCGGCAAGGGAGCCGAGCCGAAGCTGCCTCGCGCGCCATGGCGCGCGCGTCTCGCCGGATGGCGCGATCAACATTTCTACAGTTTCTTCTCCAGTCTCGGCCGCCTCGCGGCGCGACCGTGGGCGACGATACTGACCGTCTTGGTGCTGGGTTTCGCGCTGGCGCTGCCGCTGCTGTTCTTCCTCGTGTTCGACAACGCGCGTGCGCTGTCCGGCGGCCTGCGCGAAGCGCGCGAGATCAGCGCATTCCTGAAGCCGACGCTGGATGCGCCAGCGGCGGCGGCACTCGCCGGCGAGTTGCGCCAGCGAGCCGATGTCGCCGAGGTGCTTGTGCGTACTCCGGAGCAGGGACTGGCCGAATTCCGCCAGCTTTCCGGCTTCGGCGAGGCGCTCGACGTGCTCAAGACCAATCCGCTGCCGAGCGTGCTGGTGGTCACACCGCGCGCGCAGGGCGATGTGGACAATCCGCCTCTGGTTGCACAGCTGAAATCGGATGCGCGCGTCGATCTGGTGCAGTACGACGCCGCGTGGCGACGTAAACTTTCCGAGATTCTTCACTTTGCCGAGCGCATGGTCGCGGTGATCGCCGCGCTGCTCGCATTGGCGACCCTGCTGGTTATCGGCAATACCGTGCGCATGGACATCCAGGCCCGTTCCGAGGAGATTTCGGTGATGCAACTGATCGGTGCGAGTGATGGCTTCGTGCGCCGCCCGTTTCTGTATGCCGGGCTCTGGTATGGCCTGCTCGGCGGCGTCTTTGCTCTGCTGATCGTCGGTACGGTCGAATTCGCGCTGGCCGCGCCGCTGGCCAACCTCAGCGAGAGTTATGGCCATCGTTTCACGCTGCACGGAGTCGATGCGCCGTCCGCGTTTGCCGTCGTGCTCGCCAGTGCGCTGCTCGGGTGGCTTGGCGCCTTCGTTGCGACCGCACGTCATCTCGCCGCGGGGATGCCGCAGGAATGAGCAGCGAAATTTCATTGACGCGGCATGTATCGAGCGAAGCACCACGCGTGCTGGTGGTCGATGGCTCGCGCGTCGTGCGCCAATTGATCGAGCGCGTGTTGAAGACCGAATTGCCCGGCTGTTCGGTGTTCGGCTGTGGCAGTGGCGCCGAGGCGCGCGTCCTGCTCGACGAGGGCGTCATCGATCTGATCACGACCGCGTTGCGTTTGCCGGACATGGATGGCATTCAGTTCGCACGCCAGGTGCGCCAGAGTTCAGCGCAGGCCTACATTCCGATCATCGTCGTCTCCGGAGATGTGCAGGAGCGCCTGGTTGCGCGCACGTTGTCGCAGGATGTGACCGACTATTTCGACAAGTCGCTCGGCTTCGACGCGCTGGCCGCCTTCATCCGCGGCTATGTGCGTCCGACCGAGCCGGTCAGCGGCGAAGTGCTGTATGTCGAGGACAGCCGCGTGGTTGCGCTGGCGACTACGCGCATGTTGAAGAAATATGGCTTCGAAGTCGTGCACGTGGTCAGTGCGGAGGCGGCGCTCGACCATCTGCAGACGCACGCGGAGGGCGCACTCGGCATCGATCTCGTGCTCACTGACGTCAACCTCAAGGGCGATATGACGGGTGGCGATCTGCTCGATCGCATCCGCCACGGATTCGGTTACTCCAAGGGTGACCTGCCGGTGCTGGTGATGACGGGCGATGACAACCCGAGCAACCAGGCCGCGCTGTTGCGCGCGGGCGCGAACGATCTCGTGCACAAGCCGATCGAGGAGCGCCTGCTGGTCACCAAGCTGCAGTTCCAGTTGCAGGTTTCGCGGCATTTGCGCGCGCGCGCGCGCACGGCGGCATGAGCGAGGATCGAGTCAGGCTGGAACCGTCGTGGAAAGAGCGCGTCGGCGCCTGCTTCGAGCGCCCGCAGATGTTGGCGCTGGCCGAGTTCCTGCGTGCCGAGAAGCGCGCCGGCAAAGTGATCTATCCGGCCGGGCCGCAGATCTTCGCCGCGCTCGACACGACACCATTCGATGGGGTCAAGGTCGTCGTCCTCGGTCAGGACCCGTATCACGGGCCGAATCAGGCGCACGGCCTTTGTTTCTCGGTGCTGCCCGGCATTGCGGCACCGCCTTCATTGCTGAACATGTTCGCCGAGATCGAACGCGATCTGCAGATCGCGCGCCCGAACCACGGTTGCCTGATCCCGTGGGCGCGCCAGGGCGTGCTGTTGTTGAACTCGGTACTGACGGTCGAGCGCGGCCTTGCCGGCTCGCATCAGGGCAAGGGCTGGGAGGGCTTCACCGACGCCTGCGTCGATGCGCTGAACCGCGAGCGCGAAGGTATCGTGTTCCTGCTCTGGGGCAGCTACGCGCAGGCGAAGGGCAAGCTGATCGATACGCGGCGGCATCGCGTGCTCAAGGCGCCGCATCCATCGCCGCTATCGGCACACCGCGGCTTCATCGGCAGCGGCCATTTTTCGCGGGCGAACGAGTACCTGCGCGAGCGCGGCCAGACACCCATCGACTGGCGGCTACCACCGCGGGTGGAACTGGCGCTGGGCTGAGCCGACGCGCTGGGTCAATCGACCATTCTACGAAAAATAACCAAATATCAATTATTTAGACTCGAACCACCACGCTGATCTGCGACAAAACGCTACACAGCGTTCGCCGTGGATGAACAAAAAATCACCCCAAGGGATCGAGCTTGGGCGTACAATACTCATCAGTTCAGTAATTGTTCCCACGCGGAGTGAGTGTTGGGAACTAGCGAGTGGTTTAGCACTCTAAGGAAGCGAGCGCTAGCATTCCCGAATAGATGAGGAGTTCCAACCCATGAGCAACGCCTTGGTTGCCAGCAATTTCCCGGTACCGAGCGCCATCGGAAGCCTCGATGCGTATGTAAGTGCGGTTCACCAGATTCCAATGCTGACTCAGGAAGAGGAGCAGGATCTCGCGCGGCGATTCGTCAATGAGAGTGATCTCGACGCCGCCAAGCAGATGGTGTTGTCGCATCTTCGATTCGTCGTGCACGTTGCGCGCGGTTACTCCGGCTACGGCCTGCAGGTCGGCGACCTGATCCAGGAAGGCAATATCGGCCTGATGAAGGCGGTCAAGCGATTCGACCCGACGCACGGCGTGCGCCTGGTGTCCTTCGCGGTGCACTGGATTCGTGCCGAGATGCATGAGTTCATCCTGCGCAACTGGCGCATCGTCAAGGTCGCGACGACGAAGGCGCAGCGCAAGTTGTTCTTCAACCTGCGCAAGTCCAAAAAGCGTCTGGGCTGGATGAATGCCGAAGAGGTCAACACGGTCGCCCGCGAACTCGGCGTGCCGGCCGCCACCGTGGTGGAAATGGAAGCGCGCCTCAATGGCCGTGACGTCGCGTTCGACACGCCGACGGATGCGGACGAGGACGAGCGTCCGTCACCGGCCGCGTTCCTGATCGATCACGCTGCGGATCCGTACGGCATGGTCGAAGCGGCGTCGGAGGAAGACTCGAGCCTGAACACGCTGCACCGCGGTCTGGTCAAGCTCGACGAGCGTTCGCGCGATATCATCCAGCGCCGCTGGCTGCGTGATGGTGACAAGGCGACCTTGCAGGAACTGGCCAACGAGTACGGCGTGTCGGCCGAGCGCATCCGCCAGATCGAGGCGAACGCGATGAAGAAGATGCGTGCGTTGTTCGTTGCCTGATCCGCACAGGCGATAGCACACTAGTGCGATTCGACGGCCCCTAACGGGGCCGTCTTGCTTTTCCGCCTTCGTCCGCTGGACGCGACGCGTCGAACAGGAGGAGCGGGGTCATCGCCATTCGCGATTTTCGGCAAGGTGTGGCAGCTTCCCGCATGCGGCGCTGCGCGCCACTTTCTCCCGGCGGGAGGAGGGAAAACCGGGAACGCCAATGCGGATCACCTTGCGTTTTGTCGTCGCTGGGCTTGCCTTCATTGCGAGCCTGCGCACACAGGCCTTCGAATCGAGTCCAGTCGACTGGGTCAATACCTACATCGGCACCGGCGGATCGAGCAACGGTCCGGAATACGGCGGCATGATGCCATTGGTGACGACACCTTTCGGCATGACCAACTGGACCGCGCAGACGCGGCAGAATCGCATCAGCGTCAATTCCTACGCCTTCGAGGACGGAACCATCTCCGGTTTCATCGGCACACATCAGCCGGCCATCTGGATGGGCGACTACGGTTACGTGACCTTGATGCCGGAGGTGGGCGCGATCAATCCGACGCTCGAATATCGCCGTCAGCCGTTCAAGCACGACGACGAGGTGACCACGCCGTACTACTACTCCGTGAGCATGGGGACCGAGGCTGCGCGGCGCATTCGTGCCGAAATGACCTCGACCGATCATTGTGGCTACTTGCGCTTCACGTATCCGGAGCATGCGAACGCGAGCGTGCTGATCGAAGCGACGCGAGCGGGCGTACGAGGTTACGTCAAGGTGGATGCCGTCAGGCGCGAGATCATCGGCTACAACCCTGATCGCATGGACGCCCATCTCGGCAATGTGAATCTGTCGAATTTCAAAGGCTATTTCGTCGCGCGCTTTCGGCAGCCGTTCCGCAGTGCGGGCGTCTATCAAGGCGTGCTGACGGTGGCCGACAAGATGGAAATCACGGACGACAACGTCGGCGCGTATGCGCAGTTCGACATGCAGGATGGCTCCTTCGTCGAAGCGCAAGTGGGTACATCGTTCATCAGCATCGAACAGGCGCGCGCGAATCTGGAGGCGGAACTGCCGACCTGGAATTTCGAGGCCGTGCGCGATGCGCTCAAGGCGACCTGGAACAAGAAACTCGGTATCGCCGCCATCGAGGGCGCGTCGGACAATCAGCGCCACATTTTCTACACGGCCCTGTACCACGCTCTGCTGTACCCGAAACTGTTCTCGGAAGCAGGACGCTACTACAGCGCGTTCGACGACAAAGTACACGATGGAACTTCGTATACCGCGTTCTCGATCTGGGATACGTTCCGCGCCGAGAACAGCCTGCTCACGATCTTTGCGCCCGAGCGCATCGGCAGCATGATCCAGGCGCTGCTGCAGAACTACCAGGAAGGCGGCTACATGCCGAAGTGGCCGAATCCTTCCTACACCAACATCATGATCGGCACGCATGCCGATTCCCTGGTCGCCGAAGCGATCAACAAGGGCTTCAACGGCTTCGACTACAAGCTGGCCTACGCAGCCGTCTACAAGGACGCCATGGTGCCGCCCGATGGCGATACCACGCGACGCTGGCTCGACCGCGAGCCGCACGTGCCGTACGAAGCCCGTGCGGGGCTGACGTACGCGAAGGAGCTGGGCTATATCCCGGCCGACGAGGTTTCGGAATCCGCTTCGAGCACGCAGGAGGAGGCGTATGACGACTTCGCCGTTGCCCAAGTCGCGAAAGCCGTCGGCAACGCAAAGGACCACGACTTCTTCCTCAAGCGCTCGCTCGACTACAAGAACCTGTTCAATCCTGCGCGCGGGTTCATGCAGGCGAAGAATTCCGACGGATCCTGGGCGTCGCCGGATGACGGTTGGACCGAAGGCGATCAATGGGTGTATCTGTTCGCGGCGCTGCACGACATTGCCGGGGCGATGAACTTGATCGGCGGTCCGCAAGCCGCACAGGCCAAGCTCGACGAACATTTCAATGGCGGCCACAACCGTCACGACAATGAGCCGAGCCATCACTACGGCTATCTCTATGACTATGCGGGCGCACCCTGGAAGACCCAGGCGCGCGTGCGTCAGCTTGCCAACGACGCCTATTCGAACAGCCCGACCGGAATTCTCGGCAACGAGGACTGCGGGCAGATGTCGGCATGGTACCTGTTCACCGCAATGGGGTTCTATCCGGTCAATCCGGCGTCAGGCGACTACATGATCGGCAGCCCGCTGTTTGGTCGCATCGAGTTGAATTTGCCCAACGGCAAGCATTTCGTGATGACCGCGCGGAATAATTCGGCGAGCAATATCTACATCCAGTCCGCGACGCTCAACGGCAAGACGCTAGAGGCGCCGATGATCACCTACCGGCAGATCATGAGCGGAGGCCACTTGAATTTCGTGATGGGTGCGCAGCCGTCGACATGGGCGGCCAACTGGCGCGCAAAACCGCTGTAGCGCTCGCTTGTTCTCTTCCGCGCCCGAAGCGGCTGAAGCGGATGCGGCAAGGACATCGCAACACGCAGGATCGTCACACGGCGCGGTGCGCTGCCGTCATCCGGCGCCTTACGCAGCGCTCATAGGGACAGACGGAAAGTACTCAGCGGTAGCCGGCGGCCTGCAGTTCGAACAGTTCCGCGTAGCGCTTGCCCGATGCGAGCAGCGCCTCGTGAGTACCGACTTCCTCGATGCGGCCGCCCTCGAGCACCAGGATGCGATCGGCCATGCGCACCGTCGAGAAGCGATGCGAAATCAGGATGGCGGTCTTGCCGGCGCTGAGTTCCTTGAAGCGCTGGAACACCTCGAACTCCGAGCGCGCGTCGAGCGCGGCGGTCGGCTCGTCGAGGATCAGCAGCTCGGCGTCGCGCATGTAGGCGCGTGCAATCGCAATCTTCTGCCATTCGCCCCCCGACAGGTCCACGCCGTCGCGGAAGCGCTTGCCCATGACCTGGTCGTAGCCGTTCGGCAAACGCCGGATCACCGCATCGGCGAGGCTCTGTCCGGCGGCACGTTCGATGCGCGCGCGATCCTCGCGCGCCTCGATGCGCCCGACCGCGACGTTCGTCGCCGCGGTGAATGCATAGCGCACGAAGTCCTGGAAGATCACGCCGACATGCGCGCGCAACGCCTCCAGATCGTATTCACGCAGGTCGCGGCCATCGAGCAGGATGCGGCCTTCGTCCGGTTCGTACAGACGCGCCAGCAGCTTGACCACGGTCGTCTTGCCGGCGCCGTTCTCGCCGACCAGGGCAAGGATCTCGCCCGCCTGCAGCGTGAATGACAGGTGGCGTACGGCCCAGCGTTCGGCGCCAGGATAGCGGAAGCCGACATTCTCGAAAACGAAGCCGCTGCGAATCGGACGCGGAAACGGCAGTGCGTTCGGCGCCGACGTGATTTCAGGCTGCGTCTCGAAAAAAGAGTAGAGATCGTCGAGATACAAGGCCTGGCCGGCGAGCTGGGAGAAACCGATCAGCAGGTTCTCGAGCAGATTGCGCAGGCGCCGGAACGAACCGGACAGGAAGGTCAGGTCGCCGATACTGAACTCGCCGCGCACGGTGCGCCAGGCGATCAGCGCATACGCGACGTAGTAGCCGATCGTGCCGAGAGCGGCGAACAGGCTACCCCATAGTGCGCGACGTTTGGCGAGTGCGCGGTTCGCCGCATAGAAGCCTTCCGACAGTTCTCGATAGCGTTCGATCAGGAACGCGTTGAGGCCGAAGATCTTCACTTCCTTGGCGGTCTCGACGCTGGCACCGGTCAGCCGTACGTAGTCGAGCACCCGCCGTTCCGAAGTCCAGGCGAAATTCAGCGAGTAGCTTTGCGCATTGAAATGCGCCTCGCCCAGAAACGCCGGCACCAGGGCCACGATCAGCAGTGCGATCAGCCAGGGTGCGAACGCGATCAGGCCCGCTGCAAAACTGATCACGGTGATGATGTCCTGCGCCTGCCCGAACATCTGACTCATCAGCGCGCTGCGGCCGACGGTCTGCCGGCGCGCGCGGTCGAGCCGATCCTGCATCTCGCTGTCCTCGAAATCCTCGAGGTCGAGCGTTGCGGCGTGTTCCATCAGGCGCACGCTGGTCGCATTCGTGTATTTCTCCGACAACAGCGAATCGACCAGGGAGACGACGCGGCCGAGCAGATCGGACAACACGGCGAGCCCGAACTCGGCGGCGAGCAGCAGGATCAACGCGTTGAAACGACCGCTCGCGAGCGCATCGCCGATCGAGTCGACGGCGACGCCGGCGCGCAACAGCGCGACGACCTCGTCGATGATCAGTTTGCCGACGTACAAAGTGATCACCGGCAGCACCGCGCGCACCGCGCGCAACAGCAGATCGGTCAACAGCATCGACGGGCTGGTCGCCCACAGTTCGCGCAGGAACGGCGGCAGGTTGCGCAGTGCCACGAAGCGCTCGCGCAGGGATTTCGGTGGTGGCTTCGGCGGCGCCTCGCGCGAGCCGCCGCGACCCGACGAAGGCGGCGGCGCTCCCGGCGTGGCGCGCCCGCCCATGCTGTATTGGCGTGGCATGCAAGGCTTTCCTGTGACGATCGCGCAAGCATCGCACAAGTGCACATCGGCTCCGGCGCGCGTCGCTCATCTGCGGCTGCGCCAAGCGTCGAATCCATGCTGCCGTTAGTCGATTGAAGATCGGCTCAATACAGATCGACCGGATCGACGTCGATCGACCAACGCAGCTGGCGTTCGCCCGGGATCGCGCGCAGCGCATCGAGCCAGTGCGGCAGGAAGCCCTGCAACGCGGCGCGCTCGCTGGCCTCGACCAGCACCTGGCCGCGGAACGCACCGGCCCGGCGCGGCATCGGTGCGGCCAACGGGCCGTGCAGGACAATCGCGCCAGGTGCTTCGGCGACATTCATCACTGCGCCGAGAAACGCATCGAGAGCGGCCTTGTTCTTCGCTTCGGCGCGCAGCAGGGCGAACTGCGCGAACGGTGGCAGGCTGGCATCGCGGCGATCCTTCAGCAGTTGCGTCGCTAGCGCGTGATAGCCCCCATTGAGCAGGGTTGCCAGCAGCGGATGTGCCGGGTCATGCGTCTGCAGGATCACCGTGCCGGCGCGTTCGGCGCGACCGGCGCGTCCGGCGACCTGGACGACGAGCTGGCCGAGACGCTCGCTCGCGCGGAAGTCGACGCTGTGCAGGCCTTCGTCGACGCCAACGACCACGACCAGCGTCAAGTGCGGCAGATCGTGGCCTTTGGCCAACATCTGCGTGCCGACCAGGATGCGAGCGCCGCTGCTCGGCAGACTGTCGAACAGCGCATCGCGCATGCGGCGGCCGCGCGTCGTGTCGCGGTCGACGCGCACGATCGGCACGTCGGGAAATTGCAGGGCGAGCGTTTCCTCAAGCCGTTCGGTGCCCTGGCCGAGCGCATGCAAGGCGAGCCCCGCGCAGGCCGGACACGCGTGCGGCACCGCTTGCTCGCGTCCGCAATGATGGCAGCGCATGCGGCCGGCGGAGCGGTGCAACGTCAGCGCGCGCTCGCAGTCGGGGCATTGCGCGCTCCAGCCGCAGTCATGGCACATCAGCACCGGCGCGTAGCCGCGGCGATTCTTGAAGATCAATGCCTGCTCGCCGCGTGAGATGCAGTCCGCGATCGCGTCCAGCGTCGATGCAGCAAGTCCATGCTGCAGGTTCTGCCGGCGCAGATCGAGCACGCGCAGCGCCGGCGGTTGCGCCAGCCCGGCGCGATGGCTCAGGCGCAGCGAGCGGTAGCGGCCGCCGTCCACATTGGCGAGGCTTTCCAGTGATGGCGTCGCCGAGCCCAGCACGACTGCAATGTTCAGCGCCTTCGCGCGCATCACGGCAAGGTCGCGCGCGTGATAGCGAAAGCCTTCCTGCTGCTTGTACGAGGCGTCGTGTTCCTCGTCGACGATGATCACGCCGGCATTGGGTAGCGGCACGAACAACGCCGAGCGTGTGCCGAGAATCACCTGCGACTCGCCACGCGCCGCAGCGCGCCACGCGCGCGCGCGTTCGCTCTCGCCGAGGCCCGAATGCAGCGCGGCGATGTCGATGCCGAGGCGCTCGCGGAAGCGGCGCAGCGCCTGCGGCGTCAGCGCGATCTCCGGCACTAGAACGAGCGCCTGGCGACCCTGCTCGAGGCAGGCGCGGATGATCGTCAGATACACCTCGGTTTTGCCGCTGCCGGTGACGCCGTCGAGCAGGAAGGGTGCGAAGCCCGTCGCGGCCATCACCGTATCGGCCGCCGCGCGCTGCTCGACATTCAACGGCGGACCTGCGATGGCTGCGTGCGTGATCGCCGACTGGGCGATGCGTACGCGCTCGATCCAGCCTTGCGCCACGGCCGAGCGCACGACACTGGCGGAAGCGCCGCTTTGCGCGCGCGCCGTCGCGGTTGGCACCGGTCCGGTGCTCAGTATGCGCAGCAGCGCATCGGTTCGGCTGGCACGGCGCCGGTGCGGATCCAGCAGCGTGGCCGCCGCGGCTGCGGTCGATTGCAATACCTCGATGCCGGACAGCGGCAGTTCGCGGGCTGAGCGCAGAGCCACCGGCAATGCTGCCTGCAGTACCTCGCCGAGCGGATGCTGGTAGTAGCGCGCCGCCCAGCGCAGTGTCGACATCAATTCGGCAGTCAGCAG
>JBDTYM010000078.1:0-18209 GCA_040005635.1 Dokdonella sp.
GCAGGACTCCTCGTTCGCGATGTGGCAGCTCGAAGGCATCGAACCGGAGGTCTACGACTATCGCGCGCGCAAGATCAGCTACGAGGGTTACGCGCTGCGACCGGAAATCGTCGAGTCGACCTACTACCTCAGCCACTACACGCAAGACCCGAAGTATCTGTCGATGGGTCGCACGATGCTGCGCGATTTCGTGAAGTACTGTCGAACCGACGCCGGCTACGCGGCGCTTGCCAATGTCACGACGAAGCAGAAGAAGGACCGCATGGAGAGCTTCGTCTTCGCGGAAACATTCAAATATTACTATCTGCTGTTCGCGCCTCAGGCGATCGACTTCGATGCGGTCACCTTCAACACCGAGGCGCATCCGTTGCGCGCGACGTGGGCATCGAATGCAACGCGGGCATCTGGCGATCCGGCGGCATGGGTCGAACCGCGCATCGGCAGCGCGCACGGCGGCAATACGTTTCCGGGCGCGGTGCTGCCTTTCGGCATGCTGGCCTGGAGCCCTGAGACCACGCGCGGCGATCACAGTCGTGTCGCGGCGGCGGGCGGCTATGCCTACGATGCGACGAAGATCCGCGGCTTCAGCCTGACACACCTGTCCGGCACCGGTTGTCGCGGTGCCAGCGGCGACGTCCCGTTCATGCCAATCACGTTCGATCCGACCACCTCGCCATCGGTCGATGCGAAGGATGAGACGTATGCGAACGGCTACTCGCACGTCAACGAGAAGGCCGAGCCCGGCTACTACACGGTCGCGCTCGACAATCGCGTGCGCGTTGAACTGACGGCGACGGCTCGAACCGGCGCCGCACGCCTGCGCTATCCATCGGGTGTGCCGGCGGCACTGCTGATCCGTACGTCGGATTCCGAACCCGGCAGCAGCGATGCGAATGTCGAGATCGATGCAAACGCGGCGGTCGTGCGCGGCTCGGTCAGCAGCGGCAATTTCTGCGGTCATCTGGATGCCGAGGACCGGCGCAGCTACTACACGCTGTACTTCGTCGCCGCATTCGATCGGCCTTTCAGTGCGCATGGCACCTGGGAGAATGCGCGCATGATTCCCGACGGCGTACGTGCCCAGGGCGGCACCGGCTACGGTGAGAACGGCTTTCCGGAAGCTGGCAGGGGCTCGGGCGCATGGCTGCGTTTCGATACGGCGAACGAACGCAGCGTCGGCGTGCGTGTCGGCATTTCGTATGTCAGCCTCGCCAACGCGCAGGCGAATCTCGACGCCGAGAACGCGCTCGGCACCAGCTTTGACAGCGTGCGCGTGGCGGCGCGGGCGGATTGGAACGGCTGGCTGTCACGCATCGGCATCGACGGCGGCAGCGACGACGAGCGCCGCACGTTCTATACCGCGCTGTACCACTCGCTGCTGCATCCGAATCGGTTCAGCGACGCGAATGGCGACTATGCTGGTTTCGACGGCAAGCCGCATCGTGTCGGTGCGACGCAGCAGGCGCAGTACGCGAACTTCTCCGGCTGGGACATCTACCGTTCACAGATCCAGCTGGTCGCGTTGCTCGATACGAAGGTCGGCAGCGATATCGCGCAGTCGCTGTTGAACCAGGCAAACCAGAACGGCGGCGTGTGGGATCGCTGGACGCACAACACCGGCGCGACGCACGTGATGAATGGCGATCCATCCGCCGCCGCGGTCGCGGCGATCCAGGCGTTCGGCGGCGATGGGTTCGACAGGAAGGCTGCATTGGCTTCGCTGCTGCGCGCAGCGACGACGCCGAGCGCGCTCGATCTGGATCGACGCGGCTGCCCGATCGAGTGTGCGGGTCAGCGCCCGGGCCTGGATCAATGGTTGCAGCTCGGCTACATACCGGCGCAGGCCCATGCCTGGGGCGCCGCTGCGGAGATGCTCGAACAGACGGCGGCCGATTTCGCGCTGGCCGCGTTCGCTGGACGGCTCGGTGACAGCACGAATTCCGCGCGTCTTCTCGAGCGCTCGGGCAGCTGGCGCCAGTTGTTCAATCCGAAAGCGACGCCGGTAGGTGGTTACATCCAGAACCGCAATGCGGACGGCAGCTGGCCGGCATTCGAACCGACGACCGACGAGGGTTTCGTCGAAGGCAGCGCGGCGCAGTACCTGTGGATGCTGCCGTTCGATGCACGCGGCCTGTTCGATGCGCTAGGTGGCGATACGCAGGCGGTCACGCGCCTGGATGCGTTTTTCCACGACGAGGATGGCGGCTGGGCATTGACCGGCCTTGGCGGACTGCACGCGGAGATGGACAACGAGCCGTCGATCGCGTCGCCGTGGCTGTATCTGTATGCCGGCCAGCCGTGGAAGACGCAGGCGACCGTGCGCGAAGTCGTCAATACATTGTGGAAGCCGACGCCGGACGGCATCCCCGGCAACGACGACCTCGGCGAGATGTCGTCATGGTACGTCTGGTCTGCGCTCGGCCTGTATCCGCTGCTGCCGGGGCGCGCAGAGCTGATGATCGGCAGTCCGTTGTTTGCGCACGCCGTGATCCGACGCGGCAACGCGAGCATCCGCATCGATGCGCCCGCTGCGGCGGCCGGCGTGCCGTATGTGCAGACGCTCGGCGTCGACGGCCACGCGTCGGCGCGAGCGTGGCTGCCAGCCGATTTCGTCGCACGCGGCGGCCGTCTCGAATTCGAATTGTCGAAGACGCCGTCGCAGACCTTCGCGACGGCGACGGTGGATCGGCCGCCGGCGATTCGTCACTGACCGCCGCGTCGACGCAGTAAAGCCGTGGCGCTACTCGACCAGCCGCTTGCGCATCGCATAGCGCACCAGCTCGGCGCTGTTGCGCAGGTCGAGCTTGGATAGCACGCGGCTGCGATGGTTCTCGGCCGTCTTCGGCGTGATGTCGAGGCGCTGTGCGATCTCCTTGATCGTCAAACCGTCGACGACGAGATGCAGCACTTCGCGCTCGCGCGGGGAGAGATCGCCATAGGGATCTACCGGCGTCTCCTGTGGATTCTGCAGCTGGCCGGCCAGCGCTTTCGCGGCGAACGTGCCGAAGTGCACGCTGCCGGAGGCGACTGCGCGGATTGCCTGCAACAGCTCGGCGGTCGCGGCGTGCTTGAGCACGTAGCCGCGCGCGCCGGCGCGCACCGCCAGCAGCACGTATTCGTCATCTTCGTGCATCGTCAGCACCAGCACACGCGTGCGCGGCAGTTCGGCGCTGAGACGGCGCACCACCTCGATGCCGTTCAAGCGTGGCATCGAGATATCGATGACCGCGACGTCGGGCTTGGCTGCGTGCGCCATCTCGATCGCGGCGATGCCGTCGCCGGCCTCGGCGACGACGAGACAGTCGCCGCTTGCGCGCAGGGTCGTGACCAGGCATTCGCGCATGACCGTGTGGTCGTCGGCGATCAGGAGTCGGATCATGAGCTGCGCGGTTCCGTATCGTGGATCGGGAATTTTGCGGCGACGCTGAAGCCTGCGCCGGGCGTGGACTCTACGCGCAAACTGCCGCCGAACAGGCGCACGCGGTCACGGATGCCGCCAAGACCGCTGCTGGCGCTCGCGCCGCTGCGCGCGAGCGCCGCCGCCGGATCGCTGCCGCAGCCATCGTCACGCACGCTGAGACTGGCGTAGGCGCCGCGGCAATCCAGCGCGACATCGACATGCGTGGCCTGGGCGTGGCGTGCGACGTTGGCGAGCGCTTCCTGCGCGACGCGGAACACCAGCGTGCTGCGATCGCCGTCGAGTTCGCCAACCGCGCCTTCGAGCGCCAACCGCACTTCGAGCTTGTGCGTCTCGGTGAACGTGCGCGCGAGCCAGCGCAGCGCTTGCTCGAGGCCGAGATCGTCGAGGATCTGCGGGCGCAGCAGGCGCGACAGCGAGCGGGTGTCCTGAAGCGTCGATTCGGCGATCGTATGTGCGCGCTCGAGACCCTGCCGCGTGGCATCCGTCGCGGCACTCTTCGGCAGTGCGGTCAACGCCTCGCTGATGAGGTGAATGAGTGCCGTGATGTTGTGGCCGACACCGTCGTGCAATTCGTGCGCGATGCGTCGACGTTCGTCTTCCTGCACGCGCCAGACCGCGCGCGCGTGCTGGCGGAAATGGTCCTGACCCTGCTGCAGCTGGTCGATCAGGCTGCGGTGCTCGCGCAGCAAACTCGTCAGCTGTTCGCGCAGCAGTGCCGATTCGGCCTGCGGTTCAGCGTGCATCGGTGGGTGTCTCCTCGTGCAGGCGGCGATCGAGTTGTGCGGAGAGCGAAGCTCGCGTGTCCTCCGGCGCGTCAGCGAGCAGCTTCTTCCGCGATGCTTGCGCCGCGGCACGCGCCGCGTCGGCTTCGGCGCCAAGCGGCAGCGCGCGCGCGCCGAGATCGTGGATGAGCGTTGCATACGCGTAGTCGCCGATGTCCTTCAGCTGCGTCAGCGCCTGGCGGTAGTACGCGACCGCCTGCTTGCTGTCACCGTTGCCGAGCGCCGCCGCGATCTCCAGTTCGAGCCATTGCAGGCGCATGGGTACTTCGCCGAGTCGATTCGTTTCGGCGCTGATCGCCCGCAGGAGCCTGGCCGCCTCGGCGCGATCGCGCGAGGCGAGCGCAAGCCGTACGCGTTGCAGACGTATGCGCAAATCCACCGCGCCGCTATGCGCGTCGGCGGCTGCTTTCGCCGCCTCGTCGAGTTTTCCCTGGGCGCTCTTCAGGTCGCCGTCGAGAGCGGCCTTCTGAGCGCTGGCCAGCAAAAAATTCGCGCGCTGCTCGGAACCCAGCTGCGTCACTGGCAAGGCGGCCAGCACCTTGTCTACACGGGCTGAATCTGCGAGCGCGAGCCACGTCCTCGCCTGCAGCAGTTTCGCTTCGATCTGACCGCGCTGGTCCGAGCGACGCGCGAATATCTGTTCGGCGCGATCAGCGAACGAAGCTGCGTCCGCGTAATGTCCTTCGACCAGCGACAACTCGACAAGGTTGACGAGCGCGACGGCTTCGGCTTCCGACAGCTGGCTGTCTTCGGCTGTGCGCAGCACCTTTTGCAGCGTATCGCGCGCCGCCGCAAAATGACCGCGTGACGTATCGAGCATGCCCATGCTCTGCTCGACATGAAGCATCCGATTGCGATCGTCGAGTTCGCGATACATCGCCAGCGCCTGCTCCCAGTAGACCAGCGCATCGTCGAACGTGCCGAGCTGAAAGGAGCTGAAGCCGATGTTGTCCAGGCTCTCGGCAACGAGATTCGGAACGTCCAGTTGCCGGCGGATTCCCAGAGCCTCGCGATAGGCAGTCAGCGCGGCGGCAAAGTCCCCACTCTCTTCGGCGATGACGCCGCGGTCGTTGTAGAGATCGCCGAGGCTGGCGCGGTCGCCGATGCCTTCGAGAATGATCTTGGCGCGATCGAGCGTCTTCTCGGCCGCTTCGCGCTGACCGCTGACCGACTGCACGATCGCCAGATTGCGCAGGGTCTTGCCGAGGCCGGCCACATCGCCGAGCTTCTCGCGCATCGCCGCGGCGCGCGTGTACTGCTCGATCGCCGCTTCCGGTTGCCCGAGGCGGTCGTAGCCGATGCCGAGCGCGTTGCGCGTTTCCGCTTCGGCGGCGGCGTTGCCGGCGCGCGCGTACAGCACCAGTGCGCGTGTCAGATAGTCTTCCACGGCGAGCCGGGTCTGACCTTGCTGAATCGCTGTGCGCCCGAGCAGGAACCAGGTTCGTGCATCTTGGTCGTCGGACTTGACTGTCTGTTGCAATCGTACGAGTGCCTTGTCGCTGTCGCCGTTCGCCGCAAGTGTGTCGGCCTCGAGCAGTGCCAGCGCGCCGTCGTGGGGAAACGCCTGAGTCGCGGCCGCCAGTGCAGTCAATGCCTTTGCGGGCTCGCCATCACCAGCCAGCGCGCGCGCGTAGAGTTCGCGCGACAGCGGATCCGTGGCGTTGGCGAAGCCGCGGACGATTGCCTCACGCGTATTCTGCGCTGGCAATTGCTGGTGATCCTCTTCTTCGGCATCGAGCCTTGCCTTTTCGACCAGTGCGCTGCCGCCAAGGGCGGGCAGCGTCGAGGCCAGTTCGCTGGCGGCTTCGTGCGCATGCCCCTGGTCGAGCGCAAGCAGGGCGTTGCCAAGTGGGACCACCGCATCCGACGGCAGCGAAGGCATGGTGCCGACGTGCCAGTTCTGCGCCACGAAAAGGGCGGCGACGGCTTTTGAGTAGGCGCCGTACAGGGCCGCCGCATTGGCTGCCCGCAGTCGCAGCAACGGCTTGGCCGCCGGTTCTGAGGGATCGAGGAGGACCAGCTCAAGCTCGCCACCCTTGTCACGTGAAAGTACGCCGCGCCATAGCCGTGTGGCATTGGCGGCTCGAGCGATTTCCGGCAGCTGACGCAGCAGCGCCTGTTCCGACGCTTCTGGCGCTATGCGCGCGAGCGCATCGAGGACGCGTCGGCGTGGTACCACGGCCAGCGCAGGGTCGCTGCGCAACCCATTGCGCAGGGTTTCCTCGAGCGTGCGCGCGAGCGCCTGCTGCTCGGTATCGCCAGCCGCCGCATTCAGCGGCAGCAGAGCGATTCGCGGCGTGACGGGTGCGGCAGGCGCGAATACCCGCGACAGTGCCGTGGGATATCGCCACGCAAGAACGCCGGCGCTGCCGATCGCCAGAACTGCAAGCCCTGCAATGCCGACGGCGCGCCAGTTCAGCGGAGGACGCGGCACCCGACGCATCTCGAACGCGCGAATCGCTGCCTTGGCCGAATCGAACCGATGCGCCGGATTGACCTTGAGCAGGCGGTCGCTGAACGCGTGCAGCCAGCGCGGCAGGTCCGGTCGCGCCTGCGCCAGCGACGGCGGCGGCCGCAGAATTCGCTGGATGACCGTTTCGGCGGGAGTGCCGCCTGAAAAAGGCAGCTCGCCGACGAGCATCTCGTACAAGATCAAACCGACCGCGTAGAGATCGCTGCGCGCGTCGACCGTCAGCCCGCGCGCCTGCTCGGGCGAAAGATATTCCGGCGTGCCGACGATCATGCCGGTCTGCGTCAGGCCGGTCGCGCCGAGGCTGCGCGCGATGCCGAAGTCGCTGATGTAGGCATGACCTTCGTTGTTGATGAGGACATTCGCCGGCTTGAGATCGCGGTGTACGACGCCGCGCTGATGCGCGGCAGTGAGGCCATCGAGCAGTCCATGCGCGATGGCCAGCGCTTGCGCGACGGGTAATGCGTGACTGCGATCGAGACGGCCTTCGAGCGACTCGCCGTCGATGTAGTCCATGCTGATGAACCAGCGGCCGTCATCCTCGGCAATGTCATGGATGCGCACGACATGCGGACTCGACACCTGGCGTGCGAGCAGCAGCTCGCGGCGGAAACTCTCGAACGCTTCCGGACGGCGCGCGAGTTCAGGGCGCAGCAGCTTGAGTGCGACGTCGATATCGAGTGAGAGATCGTGTGCGCGGTAGACCACGCCCATGCCGCCTATGCCGATCAATCCCTCGATGCGAAAGCGGCCGCCGAGCACGTCGCCGGCATGCAGCTCGCGGCCGATGATCTGGCCGGTCATCGTGGCGGCATGATCGAGGCTGCTGACGGGATTCATTCGCCCACGATAGCGCGGAAGGCGGGGCGAGGGACAGGCGCAGGGGTGAGGGCGGCAGGTTCGCCTGCAGAGCCGTCTTGCGTACGACGGTGCTTGCCGGATGCGCTATGTCAGGACGGCACGCAGGTCATCCCAGGCCGGCGCTTCCACGCCGATGCTCGCGGCGTTGCGCAATGCTTCCGCGATGCGGTCCTCGAAACGGGCGGCTTCGATGGCCGCGGCGGCCTGACGGGTGACGTTCTCGACCAGTTCGATATCGAGTTCGGTGATCGGCGGCCCTGGTTTGCGGCTGTCGGCATACAGCACGCCGGTGGAGCGTCCGCCCAGCGCCAGCGGCACGCAGAGCAGTGAACGGATGCCGCCGAGGCGCACGCTGGGGCGCGTGCCAAGCCATGGCGAATCGCTGGTATCGCAGCAGACCACGTGTTCGCTGGTCGAGAGCGCGCGTTCGACGGCCGCCACGCTGCCGGCGAACTGCTTGTTGGCGATGTCGTCGATGCGCAGGCCGCGCGTCGCACGCACACGCAGTGGGTCGCCCTCCGCGGCGTAAAGCACGAAACCCCGTTCCAGCCCGGAAAGCTGCAGCACCATGTCGAGCGCCTGCGGGATCAGCGTGCCGACGCCGAGATTCGGATGCAGTTGCATCGAGAGTGCACGGGAAGTCGCACGGCGAGTTGCGCGTTCGGTCAGATACGCGGTTCCGGCAGCTTCATCGAGCGGTTCGAACGAGCAGTACACATCGCCGATCATGAACCACGTCGACCGCGCGAGTTCCGCGCGCTTGGTCAGGTGGCCTTCCACGCTGAGGCCGTTCTTGCTGCCGGTATCGTTGAGGCTCCAGTGCCGGTCGCTGCCGCTGAGTTCGGCGTGGAAGCGCGAGATCGAACGATGCTCGAGCCGGATTTCACATTCGCTGGAGCGGCCGATGCGGTAGTTGGCTTCCTCGTCCAGAACCCGGACGAGGGCAGCACTGTCGGATGGATAGGCGGCGAATCGGGCGGGCATGGGGCAGCACTTCATTGGCAAAGGTCGGTGGTGCCCTGCAAGCGCACCAAGGTAAACCGCAGCGTCTCGGCGAGGCTCAGCATTTCGCCTGCGTCATTGGTCACGTCGTGCAGTGCGTTCCAAACGTTCGCGATCTCGGTACCTGCATCGGCGTTGATCGTGCCGATCAGGTCGTCGAGTGCTGCAATCGCAGCGTCGATATCGAGCAGGAGCAAGGCGTTGACCTTGCCGAGCAGTCCAAGCAGGTCGCCTCGCAGCAGGTCGTCCAATGCCGCGACGAGGATTCGGGTGTCCAGATCGAGAATTTTCTGGAGCGCCAAGACGAGTGGAGCGCGCGGGTCATTGATAGGGAGGAACTGGGAAAACGCACCGCCGCGGCCGCGCATGCGCACGCTGCCGGCGACGACCGCAGAGGTCACATCGTTGAAATTGCCATCCAACGGTGCCTTGAAAAGACGATATGGGCTATCCGCTGAGCAGGGCAGGTCGTGCGTATGGAGTTCGAATTCGTAGGTATTGATGAACGACAGGATGCCGCTGCCGTCTTCGGGACCGTCGAAACTGCTAGTGAACAGTTGCAGGGTGCCGGGTGGCTCGACCGTGATCATCACAGGAAACGCCGGATCGATGCTGACCGAAGGAATGCCGAGCAGATTCGGCAAGCGCAAGCGCAACGTCGGGTCGTTCGGATCAACCAGTTGTGCGGTGAGGTTGAGACTTTCGGCGGTGAGGTTGAGCGGCGAATCGAATGTGATCGTGACGTCGCCATCGTAGGTCACCCCATTGGTGCCCTGAAGGGAAATTTGCGCATGGGCGACATTTCCCTCGATGTCCACGACAACGGTCGCTGCGGCTTCGCGCATGCCGGCCATGCCCAGCAGGAGCGCCAGCGCACAGATCCAGCCACGTATGGTCTTCAGCATGTCGTTTCGCCCCTGTTCCCTGCCTTGCAGTCGTTTCCGGTTGCAATGCACGTTCCAAGGTACGCCGAGTTCCCGACAAAACCTGAACGAATTTGTGTGCAAGCTGCCATTTGAGGGATTTTCCCCGTTTCGCGTGAGGGGAATGCGAAAAGCGTACCTGCCATGAGCGCCCCGAGGCAGATTGACAGGCAAGATCGCCGGATGCTGCGATGACTGGCGTCGAATCCCGTTCGCAGGATTGGCCGCTGGAACGCGCCGCGCCGCCCCCGCCTATCGTCCGGACCGCGACATCGCTGTCCGAATCTGACCGTTTGCGCCGAAAGAAGCCGCCCTACAGCCGGCTGGGTGTTGCTGTTTCAGCCGGCCCGGACGCGCCAGCGGTTCAATGCGACAGCTGGCTCAGCGCGATCAACATCGCCACGCCGACGATCAGTGCCAGCACGACCAGTTTGATGCGCATCGAGGCGCGCTTGTGCGTGCTGGTATCGCCGGCACTGCGCGACGCGGCGAGCTCGTCGGCGAAGCGCGTGGCCGGTTCGAGCCCGGCATTGCGCAGGATCTGCCGCGCGCGCGTCTGGTCTTCCGAGCGCACGACCTGCACCTGCGGCCACGAATCGCGGTCGCCTCGGGCGGTGTAGCTGAACTTCTTCCAGTCCGCCCCCTGATAAGTGCGGCGGTTGTTGATCGTGGTCTGGATGCCCTGTTCGGCCATCAGTGCGACGACGCGATCGATATTCTCCAGGCGGGGCGATGTATAGATGTCACGCACGGCAGTACCTCACGTCGATTCCGGGCGCAGCCGGATCAAGCCTTCCTGCGCGGTCGAGGCGACCAGGCGGCCGTCCTCGCTGTAGATCATGCCGCGTGCGAGGCCGCGTCCGCCCTGCGCGGTCGGGCTGTCGCACGAATACAGCAGCCATTCGTCGACGCGGAACGGGCGGTGGAACCACAGCGCATGATCGAGACTGGCGACCTGCACATTGCGCTGCAGGAACGAAATCCCGTGCGGAAACATGGTCGTGCCGATCAGGTGGAAATCCGACGCATACGCCAGCAGCGCGCGATGCAGCACGGGATGGTCGGCGATGCGATTCGACAGACGGAACCAGACCTGCTGATACGGCGGACGTTTCGGCGGGTTCAGGTCGTCGCGCGGGTACACGTGACGGAACTCGAACGGGCCGGAGCGGCCAAACCAGCGTTGCAGCTTCGGCGGCAGTTTGGCCAGCTCCTCGGCCGGCAGCGGTGTCGGCGGCGCGACATCGGCCGGTTTCGGCACTTCCGGCATCGTCAACTGATGCTCGACACCCGGCTCGTCGACCTGGAACGAGGCGGAGAAGTTGAAGATCGGCTGGCCGTGCTGGATCGCGGTGACGCGGCGCACAGAGAAACTGCCGCCGTCGCGCGTGCGCTCGACGTTGTAGAGGATCGGATGCGCGATGTCGCCGGCACGCAGGAAGTACGCATGCAGCGAATGCGCGTTGCGGTCGCTGTCGACGGTCTGTTGCGCGGCGGACAAGGCCTGACCGAGCACCTGACCGCCGAATACATATCGGGTGCCGATGTCGCGACTTTCGCCGCGGAAGAAATTCTCTTCCAGGCGTTCGAGCAGGAGCAGGCTCAGCAGTTCTTCGGTCGGCGTGGTGGTCATGGGTGGCGCAATAGGTGGGACGCTCAAGTATATCTGTGCAGCTCTAATGCTTCTGTTCGGAATCGAGCGGAGCCAGGCGTTGCAGGTTGCTGCCGTCGAGCACCTCGCGCCACGGAAACAGGGGCCCCGGGTCTTGCCGCCGCCTGAGCAGCGTGTTCGGATCATCGGCCGCCGGCTCGAGGCGGCGGTCGAGGTCTTCGTGGCCGGCGATCCAGCGCAGGTTTGAATGCTCGGCGCGGAGCTGACTCAGCAGCACGCGCAGCGAGTCGATCTGTTCCTGCGTATACGGCACCGTGAACGCCTGATAGCGGCTGTCGCCCCAGTGCGGATAGCGGCCGATATTGACCAGCTCGATGCCAATCGAGCGAGGGTTGTAGCTGAAGGTGTGGTTGGCGATGCGCGTATCGGCGACGAAACGGAACACCTGGCCTTCGAGGTCGATGTAGTAGTGCCCGCTATTGCCGGTCTGCGTGCCGGCGTAGTGGATGCGCTCGCCGAACTCACGCGCCATCGCCATGTCCGGCAGCTCGGTGCAGTGAATCACGACGAGATCGATCGCCGCCGACGGGCGTGCGGCGAGGCGCTCCTCGTAAGGCAACGGCCAATCCTGGATGGCGAGAGCGGGCATCGCGAAATTCCTTGGCTTGTGCGGCGCGGCGCGCGCGGCGGCAATGCTAGCATCGCGGTTTTCTTCGCGGCATGGTCGCGCAGGTTCTGTCCATGAAAGGCACCGTCATCCTGTCGCATGGTCTTGAAAGCGGGCCGCAGGCAACCAAGGTCAGCGCGCTCGCCGAGGTCGCGCTGGCGCTCGGCTGGAAGGAAGTGCGGCCGGACTACCGCGCCATCGACGCGCCGCGCGATCCGCGCGCGATCGACGCGCGCATCGCGCAGGCGTTGAGCCACGCGCCGGCCGAGGGCCGCGTCGTCTTTGGCGGATCCAGCATGGGCGCGTTCATTTCCGGCTTCGCTTCGATCAAGCGTCGCTGCGAGGGCCTATTCCTGCTCGCGTTGCCGATCGGAATTCCGGGTTATCCGCATGCGTTCGCAGCCGCGGACGTTCCGACTGCGCTGGTGCACGGGTGGGACGACGAGGTATGCCCGGTGGATGCCGCGATCGGCTTCGCGCGCGAGCGCCGGGCGAGTCTGCATCTCGTCCGCGACGATCACCGCCTGGGTGCGCATGTCGACGAGTGCGCCGAGCTGTTCCGGCGTTTTCTGGCGGGACTCGACTGACGTGCTGACGTTGTTCGCGACCTGCCCGAAGGGGCTCGAATACCTGCTGCGCGACGAGTTGCGCGATCTCGGCGCCGAGGATGCGCGCGAAGCACTGGCCGGCGTGCATTTCAGCGGGACGCTGGAACTGGCGTACCGGGCCTGCCTTTGGTCGCGTCTGGCCAGCCGCGTGCTGCTGCAGCTGGGCGAGTTCGAGGCGGCGGACGCGGACGCGCTCTACGCGGGACTGCAACGCATCGACTGGTCGCAGCATCTGGCTGCCGACGGCAGCTTCGCGATCGACGCGGTCGGCAGCACGGCCGCGCTGCGGCATACGCAGTTCGTCGCGCTGCGCAGTAAGGACGCGATCGTCGATCAGTTCCGCGAGCAAGGCGGCACGCGGCCCAGCGTGGACGTCGAACGGCCGTCCATACGTCTGAACGTCCGTCTGTATCGAGAGCGGGCAACGGTCTCGCTGGATCTTTCCGGCACACCGCTGCATCGGCGTGGCTGGCGACAGGGGCAGGGCGATGCGCCGCTGAAGGAAAACCTCGCTTGCGCGATGCTGCTGCGAGCGGGTTGGCCGGCCGTGCACGCGGCGGGTGGCGCCTTGGTCGATCCGATGTGCGGTGCCGGCACTTTGCTGATCGAAGGCGCCTGGATGGCGGCTGGCGTCGCGCCGGGTTTGCAGCGCGACTACTACGGTTTTCTCGGCTGGCGTCAGCACGACGCGGGCGTTTGGAGCGCCTTGCTTGCCGAGGCGCGGGCGCGTGCGGACGAGGGCTTGCGCGCGTTGCAGCCGGCATTCTTCGGCAGTGATCACGATCCGCACGTGTTGAACGAGGCAAGACGCAATGCGCAGGCCGCTGGCGTCGCCGGCTTCGTGCAACTGGCGCGACACGAGGCCGAGCATCTGCAGCGGCCCGCCGGCGGTGACCTCCCCGGTCTCGTCATCTGCAATCCACCGTATGGCGAACGGCTCGGCGAGCGCAATGCGCTGGCACTACTGTATCGGACGTTCGGCGAACGGTTGCGCACGCAGTTCGAGGGATGGCGCGCCAGTGTCATCGTTGCCGACGAAGAACTCGGTCACGCGCTCGGCCTGCGCGCGGACAAGCGCTACGTGCTCTACAACGGCGCGCTCGAATGCAAGCTGCTGATCTTCGAACTCGCTGCAGCCAGCGCACCGCGCGAGCGCATCGACAAGCCGCTGTCGGAAGGCGCGCAGGCGGTGCTGAACCGCATCCGCAAGAACCACCAGCACCTGCGCAAGCGTCTGCAGCGCGAAGGCGTCTCGTGCTATCGCATCTACGATGCCGACATTCCCGAATATGCGGCAGCGATCGATGTCTTCAGCGCGATCGGACGTGATGACGAAGGCGCGGCGCAGGCGGCGCCGGATGAAAAATTCCCACAGACCTGGTTGCACGTTCAGGAGTATGCGCCGCCGCGCGACATTCCCGAGCAGGTCGCACGCGACCGCCTGCGCGACCTCGTGCGGGCGGCTGCCATTGCCCTGGAAGTGCCGCGAGAACGCATCGCATTGAAGACGCGCTATCGCGCCAAGGGCGGTTCCAAATACGGCCGTATGGAGCAGCGCGGCGAGTTCCTGGTGGTGGAGGAGGGCGGCCTGCGTCTGCGCGTGAACCTGTTCGACTATCTCGACACCGGCTTGTTCCTGGACCACCGCCCGGTACGCGCGCTAATTCGCGAACAGGCACGCGACGCGCGCTTCCTGAACCTGTTCTGCTACACGGCGAGTGCGAGTATTCACGCGGCCGCCGGCGCGGCGCGTACGACGACCAGCGTCGATCTGTCGGCGACTTATCTGGAATGGGCCGCGCGCAATTTCACGCTGAACGGGTTGGGCGGCGCCAGGCATCGGATCGTGCAGGCGGACGTGCTGTCATGGCTGCGTCACGAACGCGACGAATACGATCTGATCTTCGTCGATCCACCGACGTTCTCGAATTCCAAACGAGCTGACGACTTCGATGTGCAGCGCGACCATGCGGCTCTGCTGGCACTGTGTGGCGAACGACTTGCGCCGAAAGGGTTGCTGCTGTTCTCGAACAATCTGCGCAAATTCACGCTCGACCCGGCCCTGCATCACAGCTTCGATGTGCGCGACATCACGGCCGCGACGATCCCGTTCGACTTCGCGCGCAACGCGCGTATCCACCACTGCTACGAACTACGTCGTCGTTCATGAACAGCGAGCGTTTTTTTAACCTCGCGCACGAAAATTTCAGTCATGATTCAGCCGCTCCAGCGCAGCATGCCAAGCGTATCTCGGAGGGTGTGTCATGAGTCTGTTCCGCAACAAAATCCGCTATGCGTTGATCGGCCTGCTGGTGGCCGCCGGTATCGCGTTTGGTCCTGCCGCTTTTGCGCGCGGACACGTCAGTATCGGCATCGGTCTGCCCGGCATCAGCCTCGGCTTTTCGGACTGCCGTCACTGCGGTTGGGGTGGTGGGTACGGCGGCGGTTACTACGGCGGCGGCTACGGTTATGCCGCGCCTGCATATGCTTATGAACCGGCCTATTACGGACCTACTTATTACGGCGCCTCGTACTATCCGGCGTACTACGGTGGAGCCGTCTACTACGGTGGCTCCTACGGCCGCGGTCATCGTGGAGGCTATTACGACCGAGGATATCGTGGCGGTCGCGGCGGCGATTATCGCGGCCATGATTCTGGCGGCCATGACTCAGGACGTGGCGGCAACTACTACGATCGGGGTGGCGGCTACCGCCACCACTGATCACCAGTCAGCGCTGGCGGCGCACCCCTCCCCCTTCCCCGCCGCCAGCGTACCCGCCCCGCGACGATTTCCCCTGATCGTCGCGGGGTTTCTTTTTTCCACGGTTGTACGCAGCCGATCGGCCGCGCACCTCATCGGAACGAAGGTCGCGTGGCCGCTGTCACGGGTTATGATGGCGAGCTTTGTTTCCCGATGGACCGCTGCATGAGCGATCACCCGAGGCGGGCTTCCGCCGCTACACCGCCCGCCGCATGGACATTCTTCCGCCAATGGTTGAGGAATCCCCGCGCGATGGCGGCGTTTTCGCCCTCCGGTCGGCAGCTCACGCGCCAGATGGTGGGGCAACTTCCTTCTGGAACCCGACGCGTCATCGAACTCGGTGGCGGCACCGGCGTGTTCACCCAGGCAATGCTGGAGCTTGGCATTGCGCCGCACGAATTGATGGTGCTCGAGCTCAACGGCGAGCTCGCCGAGTTTCTGCGCCAGCGCTTCCCCGACGCGCGCGTGGTCAATGGCGACGCCTGCGATCTCGCCGAGATCGTCAAGACAGCCCGCTTTGATAGCGGTAACGGTGTCGATGCGGTGGTCAGTGGCCTCGGTTTCCTGGCCATGCCGCGCTCCCTGCAGCAATCGATCCTGCAGGCGGTGTTTTCCGTGCTGGGGCCGGATCGGCCATTGATCCAGTTCACCTACGGTCCTTCAAACCCGCTGCCGCGTGACCTGCTGAGTGAGTTGGGGCTATCGGTGCGGCGTGCCGGATTCGCCTGGATGAACGTTCCGCCGGCAACGGTTTACGTCTATACGCGCAGCCGTTCGACGCCGATCCGCGCTGTGCGCGCCGGCGAGTCGCGCTGACGCAACGCAAGGCAAGGCCGCGTTGCCATGTCAGAGTCGCGGTCGTGCACTATCATGCCCGTCCCGCACAGGCATTCCAGGCTGGAGGTCGCTCATGGGTCAGTCGCCCAATCCCGATTGGATGAATCAGTGGCAGGACCTCTCGCGCAACTATCTCAATGCCTGGCAAACCATGTCGCGCAACAACTCGCCGATGCCGGGCGCCGCGGCGCCGCCCTGGCACGAAGGCTTCGAGCAGTGGTCGCGCCTGTTCACGTCCGGCGGTGGTGCGCAGAACGAGACGATTGATCGCGTCATCGACAGTGCGAAGGGCTATGCCGCGTTCATGCAGTCGCTGCTAGGGGCGGCCGGCAACGGCGGTGGCATGCCGCCGTGGAGCGACATGCTCCGCCCCGGTTTCGGTATTCCCGGGGCCGACGCGGCATCATTCGAGCATCCGATGCTGCGTGCGTTCCGGGAAATGCAGGGACAGGCCGGCAACGGATTCGGCAATGGATTCGCGCAGGCGTTTGGTGCGCTGAATTCGCTGCGTGCCCCGGCGGCGATGCCGTCGGCTGATCTGGGCGAAATGAAAGCCTGGCTCAACCTGCCGGCATTCGGCCTGATGCGCGAGCACCAGGAGCATTACCAGAAAACGGCGGTCGCCTGGGTTGAATACCAGGAGCAGATGGGCCGCTACAACGCACTGATGCTGAGGGCGAGCCAGCGCGGTTTCGAGTTGTTTGAAGGCAAGCTCAGCGAGCGCGAGCAGCCCGGACGCCAGATCGATTCGCTGCGCGCGCTGTATGACCTTTGGGTCGATGCGGCGGAGGAGGGCTACGCCGAGATCGCACTGTCGCAGGAATTCCGCGAAGTCTACGGCGCGATGGTCAATGCGCAGATGCGTGTGCGATCGCAGATCCAGCAGGAAGTCGAGCGCGTCGCGGTCGATCTCGGCATGCCGACACGCAGCGAGATCAATAGTATCGGCGAGCGTCTGCAGGCGCTGCGTCGCGAAATGCGCCAGCGTGGCGGCGACGCGGTCAACAAGGGGTTGGCGCGCGAAGTAGCCAGCCTGCGCAACGAGCTGGCTGCGTTGAAGGCATCGGTCGGCAGGGAAGTCCGCGTACCGCCGCGCGCTGTCGAGGCGAAAGCGCGACCGCCGCTGAAGCCGAAGGTTGGCTCGAAGCCGAAGGTCGAATCGAAGCCGAAGCCGGCAACGGCCGCCAGCGTCGTTGCGCTGGAGCCGACGGCCGCGACCGCCGTAACGACGCGCAGGAAACCGCGCAAGGCGCAGCGCGCGCGCAGAGCCGAACGCGCGGTCGCCGCCACGGCCGCGGGCACGTTCGCTTCGCGCATCGCGAAGTTCGCGGATGCCTCGCTGGTCGCTCCGCGTCCGCATGCGCTGCGCAAGGACAAGAAAAAGCAGGTCAAGGCCGCCAAGGCGAAGAAGAAGCGCTGAGCGCATAGGGAGTACGCGACATGGGCCCGATCAAGATCGAACCGGCGAAGGCATTCGAGGAAGTGCTGACGATGCAGCGCAAACTCGCTGCCGCGCTGAAGACCCTGCGCGAGGTCGACGATGTCGACTTCGGCGTGACCGACAAGGAGGAGGTCTATCGCGAGGACAAGCTGGTCGTCTATCGTTTCAAGGGCGAGCGCCCGCCAACCGCAAAAGTACCGATCCTGATCGTCTATGCGCTGGTCAACCGGCCCTACATGGTCGACTTGCAGGACGACCGCTCACTCGTCAAGAACCTGCTTGCACAGGGCGAGGATGTTTACCTGATCGATTGGGGCTATCCGGATCGCGCCGATCGTTGGCTGACCCTCGACGACTACATCAACGGCTACATCGCGCGATCGGTCGATGCGGTGGCCGATCGCGCCGGCGTCGACAAGATCAACCTGCTCGGCATCTGTCAGGGCGGCGCGTTTTCGCTGTGCTTCGCCGCGATGCACCCGGACAAGGTCAGAAACCTGATCACGATGGTCACGCCGGTCGATTTCCACACGCCGGAGAACATGCTGTCGAACTGGACGCGCCAGCTGGATGTCGATCTTTTCGTCGATACGCTCGGCAATGTGCCGGCGGACCTGATGAATCTTTGCTACCTGATGCTGAAGCCGGTGCGCCTGAACCAGCAGAAATACATCGGCCTGGTCGACATTCTCGACGACAAGGTCGAGATGGAAAACTTCCTGCGCATGGAAAAGTGGATCTTCGATTCGCCCGACCAGGCCGGCGAGGCGTTCCGCCAGTTCATCAAGGATTTCTACCAGGGCAACAAGCTGGTCAAGGGCGG